>CAMCZJ010000068.1 GCA_945886995.1 Asaia bogorensis | reverse complement strand
GGTCCGAGCAGATGTTGCAAACCCTGGCGCTTTGCCCGCCCGAGACGCGGCTTTGCCTGATAGGTCGCTTCACCGATGGCAGTGAGGCCGAATTCTGGGCCAGAGCCGAAGCGCTTGGCCTGACGCACCGCATCCAGGCCCTGGGCTGGCTGCCCCATGAGGCCGCGCTGGCGGCAGCTTCGCGTTGCGATATTGCGCTGATCCTGTTCCAGCCGGGGGCAGAGAATCATCGCCTGGCGCTGCCGCATAAGCTGTTCGACGTGATGCTGGCGGGCCTTCCCGTGATTGCGCCCGCAGAAGCCGAGGAGGTTGCGGCGGTGATCCAGGCCGCAGGCTGTGGGGCAGTGGTGGATACTGCTGACCCGGCGGCAATTGCGGCTGAGGTGCAGCGCATGGCGGACCCAGTGCGCCGCAGCGTGTTGGGGCAGGCAGGGCGCGATGCCGCTTTGGCGCGCTTCGCCTGGGCGGGTGAAGCCGAGCGGCTTGTGGCGCTTTATAGCCGGCTGACGGGCTTCATGCCGCGCCCGGCAAGGGATGTAGGCTGAGCCGATTCCACCGAACGCAATTCTCGGCTAGTAGGGTTGTGTGACGCGCCGCCCTTCTCATCGGATTCTGCTGAATCTTGCCCTTGATGGCCTGCTTGCGCTGCTGGCCCTGGTGCTGGCGGTATGGGCCATTGCGCCGCGCCATTGGCCATCCGGCGCCTGGTGGGCGGTGGCCGGGCCAGGGGCGGTGCTGGCGCTGCTCGCCGCCGGGGCAGCGTTGCGCTTGCCACAGCAATATTGGCGCTTTGTGGGCTTACGCGATTTATTGGCGGTGGCCGGTGCCGCACTTGGCGGTGCGCTGCTTTTCTGGATTGGTGGGCAAATCCTAGGCGGCTGGCAGCCGACCAATCCGGCCTTTCCGCTGATCCATGCCGTTCTGCTGGGCGCCTTGCTGATCGGCGCGCGCGTTCTGGCGCTGTTGCAGGCAACACGCCACGCCGGAGAAGCGGCAGCCGATGCGCAAGCGGTTTTGCTGGTTGGGGCAGCGGAAGGACCTGATCTTTTCATTCGTGCATTGGAACGGGATCGGCGCGCGCCCTATCGCGTGATTGGCATCCTCTCGCTCCGCGCGCGTCAGGCCGGGCGGCGGATGCAGGGGCATTTGATCCTTGGCACGGTTGAGGAAGCGGAAGCGGTATTGGATAGGCTGCGCGCTGAAGGGCGCTTGCCGGGGCTGATTGTACTGTCTGGCCCAGATATCGAAGGCCCAGCTTTGGAAGCGCTATTGGATGCGGCGGATCGGCATGGCGTGCCGCTGCGCCG
Organism: Asaia bogorensis; assembly: GCA_945886995.1. GTDB lineage: Bacteria > Pseudomonadota > Alphaproteobacteria > Acetobacterales > Acetobacteraceae > Neoroseomonas > Neoroseomonas bogorensis_A. Next base: position 12,209 of record CAMCZJ010000068.1, on the reverse strand, counting down.
CGCGCCGGCGCCAACGCGCCTTGATCCGGCGGGCAGTGAGGCTGCGCGGCGCGTGGAATTGCGCCCAATTTCGATTGAGGATTTGCTCGATCGTCCGCAAGTGCCCTTGGACCGTGAAGGCATGGCGCGGCTGGTGCAGGGCAGGCACGTGCTGGTGACGGGTGCGGGCGGGACGATTGGCGGCGAATTGGCGCGACAAGTGGCGGCACTTGGCCCTTCATCGCTGACCTTGGTGGATCACGGCGAATTCCTGCTGTATGAAATTGACCTGGAATTGCGCGAAAAACACCCGGATGTGCCGCGCCGCGCCGTGCTTGCCGATGTGCGGGATGAGGCACGCATTCGCCGCCTGTTTGAAGACATCAAGCCCGAATTGGTATTCCACGCAGCCGCGCTGAAGCATGTGCCGATGGTGGAAAATGACCCGCTGGAGGGCGTACTGACGAATGCGTTTGGGACCCGCGTGGTGGCGGAAGCGGCGCGCAGTGTCGGCACCGCGGCGATGGTGTTCATTTCAACCGACAAGGCCGTGAACCCGACATCGGTGATGGGTGCTTCAAAGCGGCTCGCTGAAATGTATTGCCAGGCTTTGGATCGTGAGGCGCGCCATGGCCGTGCGGGGATGCGCTGCATCACGGTGCGTTTTGGCAATGTGTTGGGCTCCACCGGCAGTGTGGTGCCGCTGTTCCGCCGGCAATTGGAACGCGGCGGGCCGCTGACTGTGACGCATCCCGATATGCGGCGCTATTTCATGACGGTGCGCGAAGCGGTGGGGCTTGTGTTGCAGGCGAGTGTGGTCGGCACTACCGATCCTGAAGGCCAGCCGCCGGAATTGGCCGAAGGTGGCATCTTTGTTTTGGATATGGGCCAGCCGGTGAAAATTGTGGATCTGGCGCGGCGCATGATCCGGCTTGCGGGGCTGCGCCCGGATGAGGATGTGGAGATCCGCTTCACGGGGCTGCGCCCTGGTGAGCGGCTTTATGAGGAATTATTCCACGGCCAAGAACCGCCGCGCCCCACAGCCTTTCCGGGGCTTTTGGTGGCAACGCCACGCACAGCGGATGCGGCCTTGGTGGGGCGCGCCATTGATGAAATGGCGGCGGCGGGGCGGGCAGGGAATGCGCGCCTTGCGCTTCAGCAATTGGCGCGGCTGGTGCCGGAATTCGCCCATGCGCCGGAAGGCACCGCGGCGGCGGGGCCGCGCTGAAGCGGCATTTTCAAACCCTTAGCCTGCCCCCTCATCGCGCAAGAGCTTCTCCACCATCTCCGCCGGCACATCGGCGCTCGTGAAGCAATCACCGGGGCCGCGCAGCAGCACGAAGCGCATTTTGCCATCGCGGTTCTTCTTGTCCTTCGCCATGCGACCGAGCAGCGCATCCACCGTGAAGCGGCGCGGCAGATCGGCGATGCGCGCGGGCAGGCCGCAAGCCGCCAGATGCGCAATCACGCGCGAAGGCCATTCCTGGCTGCAATGACCAAGCCGCGCGGAAAGCGAAGCCGCAAGTCCAAGCCCGACCGCGACCGCTTCACCGTGAAGGACTGAACCATCAAAGCGCGCTTCCGCCTCCAAAGCGTGTCCAAAGGTGTGCCCAAGATTGAGCAAGGCGCGCCCGCCCTCCGCACTTTCCTCACGCTCATCTGCGGCCACCACAGCGGCCTTCAGTTTGCAGGATTCAATCACGGCGGTGGCAAGTGCTGCCGCATCGCCTGCGACAACGGCGCTGCCATTGGCTTCGCACCAATGCCATAATTCGCCTTGCAACAAACCGTGCTTGGCCACTTCCGCGTAACCTGCCCGCAATTCGCGCGGCGGAAGCGTTCGCAGCGTATCCGTATCCGCCAGTACGATAAGTGGCTGATGGAAGGCACCGGCCAGATTCTTCCCGGCCTTCAGATTGACGCCCGTTTTGCCGCCAACGCTGCTATCCACCTGCGCCAGAAGCGTTGTCGGGATTTGCACGAAAGGCAGGCCGCGCATGGCTATGGCTGCCGCAAAGCCGGCCAAATCACCCACCACGCCACCGCCAAGCGCGATCACCGCTGTGCGCCGATCCACGCCTGCTGAGAGCAGATCATCCAACAAGCCATGCAGCCGGCCAAAATCCTTGCTGGCTTCGCCGGGGGGCACGGTCAGTTCCGTCGCAATGGCAAAGCCCGCTTCCTGCAAGCCAGCGCGCAAACCCGGCAAATGGATGGGTGCTACCGTGGCGTCCGAGATGATGGCCACGCGCTTGGCGGGCAGCACGGGCGCCAGCAGGCCGCCGGCACGCGCCAGCAAGCCCTGGCCGACCAGCACTTCATAGGCGCGTTCGCCAAGCCCAACGGGCACGCGTTCGGGCGGGTGATAGGCTTTCAAGCTCTGCTCCAAGCGGCGGGTGGTGTTGTCCAGGCTTTCATCATTGCAGGCGAGCGTGATGTCAGCCTCGGCATAAAGCGGGTGGCGGGTATTCATCAAACGCTGCAGGACCTCGGCCGGATCGGCGTTCAGGAACATGGGGCGATGTTCCCGGCCTGCGACCCGACGGATCAAGACTGAAAGCGGGCATTTCAGCCAGATTGAAATGGCGCCGCTCGCGCGAATCGCGGCGCGCGTGGCAGCATCGGCAAAGGCGCCGCCGCCGGTTGCCAGCACCAAGGGTGGGCCGGCCAGCAGGCGGGAAATCACGCGGCGTTCACCATCGCGGAAATGGGGCTCCCCATAACGGGTGAAGATTTCCGTGATCGGCATGCCGGCGGCGTTTTCGATTTCCGTGTCGGCGTCTCGAAAAGGGAGGCCCAGAAGCCCGGCCAAGCGCCGGCCAAGCGCAGATTTCCCCGCCCCCGGCAGCCCAACCAGAACAATGCTGGGCCGCGCTGGATCACGCGTTGCGGCGGGTTCCGGCAGGCCGGGCAGGACATCATCAAAGATAGAGTTGCGCATCTTGGGGAGCAGGGTTAGCACGATTTCATCAAAGCGAGAGGGAGCCCAGCCGCCACCATGTTCCGTAACCCGATTCTGCTGGTTGCTGCCGTGGTGCTTGGCCTTTTTGCCGTGGGCCTGGTCCTGATTGGCGCCTTTCCGCCCAGCGTGACGCCCCAGGCCGTGGAGCGCACCATCCCCAATGATCGCTTCCGCGGGCGGTAGAGCATTTTCAAGCCAAGTGGCATCACTTGGCGGCTCGGAAAATGCGACCAAACAAAAGGTTAGAGCGGTTCTGGTGAACGAACGTGAACGGAAACCGCTCTAAACAATCGGCCCTGACGGGGCTTTCCCGCCATGTCGAGGCGTTTTTGGAAATGCTGGCGGCTGAACGCGGCGCGGCGCGCAATACGCTGGCCGCCTATCAGGCGGATTTGCAGGATTTCGCGGGTTTTGCCGCCGCCCGCGGGGTCGCGCTTTATGCCGCCGATAGCGCCCTTTTGCGCGCCTGGCTGGCGGGCTTGGCGGGGCAGGGCCTGGCCGCGCGCACCCAAGCGCGGCGGCTTTCCGCCATTCGTCAATTCCATCAATTCCTGCTGCGAGAGGGCGTTCGCGCTGACGACCCCTCAGAATTGCTTGAAGCCCCCCGCCTCCCGCAAAGCCTGCCCAAGGCACTGCGGGAGGAGGAAGTGGAGGCGCTGATTGCCGCCGCCGCAGCCCTGCCCGGCAAGCGCGGACCCTTGGCGGCGGCGGTGGTGGAGATGCTTTATTGCAGTGGGTTGCGCGTGACTGAACTTGTGAGCCTGCCGGCGGTTTCACTCCGCCCCGGCGCCCCATTGATTGCGGTGCGCGGCAAGGGCGGGCGGGAAAGGTTGGTGCCAGTTTCCGAACGCGCCCGGTCCTTGGCTCTGGCCGCGCGGCCCGAGGAGAAGGGCAAGCCCAGCCGCTTTCTGTTCCCATCTCGTGGGGTGGGGGGGCATGTGACGCGCCAGGGGCTGGGCCTGATTTTGAAGGAGGTAGCGCTGGCGGCGGGGCTCGACCCCGCCCGGGTCAGCCCGCATGTACTGCGGCATTCCTTTGCGTCCCATTTGCTGCAACGGGGGGCAGATTTGCGCAGCCTGCAAATCCTGCTGGGACACGCGGATATCGGCACCACCCAAATCTACACCAAGGTGCTGGAGGAGCGGCTGCGTACCCTGGTGACTGAGCACCACCCGCTATCCAGAGCAAGCCCGGTGCCCTGACGGGCCTCGGCCATGCTCTGAAATTTTGTTTGGTCGCATTTTCCGGAGAGCCAAGTGTTTCCACTTGGCTTGAAAATGCTCCGCCAGGGGTCGCATCTCGGGCGGATTTGGGCTAACCCCGCGCCATGCGTCACTTCCTGGACTTCGAAAAACCCATCGCCGAGCTTGAAGGCAAGATCGAGGAGCTGCGTCGGACCACCGATGCCGGCGGCATTGATGTGGCCGAGGAGATCGGTCGCCTCGGCGATAAAGCCCAAGCGCTGCTGAAGACCACCTATGCCAAGCTGTCCCCCTGGCAGAAGGCGCAGGTGGCGCGCCACCCGGACCGGCCGCATGCGACAGATTACATCGCCGCGCTGATTCAGGATTTCACGCCCCTCGCCGGTGATCGCGCCTTCGCGGATGATGCGGCGGTGGTGGGCGGCATGGGGCGCTTCCGTGGCCGCGCGGTGATGGTGCTGGGCACCGAACGCGGGCATGACACCGATAGCCGAGTGAAACATAATTTCGGCATGGCGCGGCCCGAGGGCTACCGGAAAGCGCGGCGCCTGATGGAATTGGCTGGGCGTTTCGGCATGCCGATCCTTTCCTTCGTTGATACCTCTGGCGCTTTTCCCGGCATTGATGCGGAAGCGCGCGGCCAGGCGGAAGCGATTGCGCGGTCCATTGAAGCCGGGCTGGATGCGCCCGTGCCGTTCATTGCGACCATTATCGGTGAAGGCGGATCGGGCGGCGCGATTGCGCTGGCGGCGGCTGATCGCATCATCATGCTGGAACACGCGATTTATTCCGTGATCAGCCCGGAAGGCTGCGCTTCCATCCTGTGGCGAGACGCGGCGCAGGCGGCAACCGCTGCGGAAGCGCTGAAGCTGACCGCGGATGATTTGCGCAAGCTTGGCCTGGTGGATGTTGTGGTGCCGGAACCCTTGGGTGGCGCGCATCGCGATGCGGCGGCGGTGATTGCAGCGCTAGGCGATAAGATTGAGGCGCTGCTGACGCCGCTGCTGACTTTGGATACCACCACGTTGCGCGCCCGCCGGCGCGACAAATTCCTGGAAATGGGGCGGAGCGCCTGATCCGTTCAGGCGGCACCTTATGACGGCGGCTGACCCATCGGCGGAACTCCGCGCGCGGTTCATGCGCGGCTTTCCGGCGATCGCCTTGGTGATTTTTCTATCCGCTGTTGATCAGACTATCGTTGCGACCGCGCTTGCAGATATCGCCGCCGATATGGGCGGGATTGAGCGGGTTTCCTGGATCCTGATTGCCTATCTGGTCGCGGCCACCTGCGCCGCGCCGGTGTTTGGGCAATTGGGCGATTTCTTTGGCCGGCGGCGCTTATTGTTTGTGGCGCTGGCGATTTTCTTCACGGGCTGCGCCGGCTGCGCGCTGGCGCCCAACTTGCCAAGCCTGATCATTGCACGTGTCATTCAGGGCTTTGGCGGTGGTGCGCTGCTGACGCTCACCCAGGCTTTAATCGGAGAGACTGTGCCGCCGCGCGAACGCGGTAAATTCCAAGCCTGGATTGCGGGGGCTTATGGCTTTGCCTCGGCCTTTGGGCCGGTGGCGGGGGGCTTTATCACCCAGGCTTTCGGCTGGCGCTGGATTTTCTGGTTCCTGCTGCCCTTGCCCTTGGTCTGCGCCTATATCGCGCGCCGCCTGCCCGATATTGTGCCGGACCATGCTGGGCGGCGCTGGCGTTTTGATTGGCTGGGCTTGGCCCTGTTTGTGCTGACCATGGGCGCGGCTTTGGTGGCGCTTGATCGCGCGCGGCGTTTTGATGCGGCTTATCTGCCTTTGATCATCGGCCTGGTCGCGATGGCGCTATTTGCTGGTGTCACGCTGCTGCGCGTTGAACGCCGCCAGCCCGAACCGTTGCTGCCGCTGCCCTTGTTTGCTGAGGCCAGCATCTGGCGGCTGCTGACGCTGTCCATATTGGTGGTGGCGGCGCAGGTCGGCTTGATTTCCTTCCTGCCATTATGGCTGCAAGTGGTGCGCGGGCTTGAGGCGGCCAATGCCGGGCTGGTGCTTTTGCCGATTGCGATTGGCTCATCCTTCGGCGCGTTTTTCTCCGGCAAGATGGTGGCGCGCACCGGGCATGCGATGCTGTGGCCCAGTATCGGCCTGCCCGTGGCGGCAATGATTTGGAGCCTGCTGGCAGTCTTCGCGCCGGCCATGCCGCTATGGCTGATGCTGGCGTTATTGGGGGTGGCGACTTTCGGTTCCGGCACATCCTATCCGGTGGTGCAAACCACGGTGCAGGCGGCAGCAGGGCAGGGGCGGCTTGGCATTGCGGCAGCCGGCGTGGCGTTTTCGCGTAATTTCGGCGCAGCACTTGGCGCGGCTGTGGCGGCGGCGGCGATCTTTGGCGCCATGGCGCTGTTCACCTCGGCGCTGTCCGAAGGCTTCGCCGCGCTGGTTACCGACCTCGGCGGCTTGGGCGTGCGTTTGGGCGGTGATGGCGTGGCGAGGCTACGCGCTGCCTTGGCCGAGCCCTTCCGCGGGCTATTCATCATCGCCGCCGTGCTGATGGGCGCGGCTTCCGTCATGGCCTGGCGCGTGCCGCTGCGCCGTTATTGAGCTTGTGTCGGGCAGCCGGGGCGCGGCAAGCTGGGGCTGTTCTGAAGGAATACCGCCATGGCCGAAACCGCACCGCCCAAACCCGCCTTTGCCCCCACACGCAGCCTGCCCCTGCCGGGCGGTGCCAAGCTGGTTTTCTGTTCTGGCGTGACCGCGCGTGGCAGCGCTGCCGAGGCTCAGGGTGTGGAAGCTCAGGCCGAGGAATGTTTCGCGCGCCTGACGCGCGCCTTGGCGCAGGAAGGCGGCAGCTTCGACGATGTGCTGAAGCTGAATACCTACCTTTCGGATATGCGTGATTATGCCGGCTTTGATGCGGTGCGCCGGCGCATCCTGGCGGCGCTTGCGGTGCCGCCCGCCAGCACCTGTGTGGGAGGCGCAAGCTTCACCACACCGCTGACGCGCATTGAAATTGAAGCCATCGCGGTGATCGGCGCCAAGGCGTGAGTCTGGCCGCTCGGCGGGCTGGGAGTTCCGCGACGAATACAAGCATCTGCGCAATGCCGAAGACCCGTGCGCCGCTTTGGGTGCCGGCGCCTTGGGGCGTATTGGCGCCGATGTTTTCACGCAATTGATGGAACCGGAATTGCGCCGTAAGCCGGTGTTTTAGCTGGGCAGGGGGCGTGCATGCTGATTGCGGTGGTGGGGCCCTCAGGTGCGGGCAAGGATACGCTGATGGGCGGCGCGCGCGCCGCGCTGGCACAGGATGCCCGTTTTCGCTTTGTGCGCCGCGCCATCACGCGCCCTGCAGACGCGGGTGGTGAGGATCATGAAGCCTTGAGCGATGCCGATTTTGCCTTGCGACATGGCGCTGGTGAATTCGTACTGGCTTGGGAAGCGCATGGGCTGCGTTACGGTATCCCGCGCGATATTGAGGAAGATATGGCAGCGCGGCGCGTGGTGATTGCCAATCTTTCCCGCGCCGTCTTGCATGAAGCCGGCGCGCGTTACCCTTTGCGCGTGCTGAACATCACTGCCCCGATGGAGGTTCTGGCTGCACGCCTTGCCGCGCGTGGCCGCGAAACTGCCGCCGATATCGCTGCGCGCCTGGCGCGTGAGGTCGCGCTGCCGGATGGACTGGATATTGAACGCGTGATGAACGACGCCGATGTGGCGGAAGGTGTGGCGCGCGTGCTCGCCGTGCTCAACCGCGCAGCTTCAGACGCTCAAGGATTGTGAAGGGCGCGCCCGGCGCGGCTTGGGCGAAGATGCAGATATCCGTGACGGCGCGGCTTATGGCGGGCGTATCACCAAGCGCATCGGTGACGGCTGGCAGGATGATCGCTTTCTCAACGGGCGTCAGGCGCCGCGTCAGCGTCATGTGAAAGCGCCACTCAGCGAAGACGTAAGGATAGCCCCAGGCCGCGAGGTATTCGCGCTGTCGGGGGCTGAGGTTTTCCGGTTTACGGCGCGCGATCTCTGCGTCGGTCGCGGGTGCGCGGTGCGGGTCAAGCGCCGTGACCGCGCCATCTGCAAGTGCTTGCAGGGGAGGGCATGGCTCGGCCTCACGCAACGTGAGGAAGCCGTCCAGATCGGTGATTTGAAGCGGCGGTAAGGTAAAGGACGCAGTGCGCGCGGCGAAATCTTGTGCGGTTTGCAGCGCTGCCTTTAGGTCACCTTGAACGCGAAAGGGCGGCTTCAGCGTGGCGTGGAACCCATAGCCGCGCGCATCGGCGGTGACTTCCGCAATCTCAACGCCAGTAATGGTGGGTTGGGATATCTCCGCGCCACTCACAGCATCGCGGCCAAGCCAGGCGGAGGCACGCTGATGCAGGGGATCATCAGTGGCAGGCGCGTAGTAAAGCGCGATGCGGTGCGGCGTCACGCAATCCGTTCCCCGTCACGCCAAACGCCGCGCACCAGGGGCATATCGCTGATGCTGCGCACGCGCACCAGATCAGCCTTGAGGCCCGCAGCGAGCCGCCCGCGATCCGTAAGCCGCGCCATTCGCGCCGGCGTATCCGTCACCATGGCAATCGCCTGCGGCAGCGTTATCCCGCCGGCTTCTACAGCGCGCCAGGCGGCTTCCAGCATGGAAGCGGGCACGTAATCAGAAGCGAAAGCCTGCGCGAGGCCTTCGCGCACCAGATCAGCCGCAGCAACATTGCCGGAATGGCTGCCCCCACGCACGATATTGGGCGCGCCGGCAATCACTTCCACCTTCAAATCATACGCCGCGCGTGCCGCTTCCATGGTGACAGGAAATTCGGAAATCGCGATGCCATCAGCTAAGTTACGCGCAATTTCGGATGGCGTGTCATCATCATGGGAAGCGAGCGGAAGGTTGCGGTGGCGAATGCGATCCAGCAGCCAGGTGCGCTGCTTCTCACGCAGCTCCGCACGTTGCGCCAGCAGGCCGTCAATCCGCGCCTGAACTTCTGCGTCATTCCATTGCGTCTGGCGCTTGCGCATGGCCGCATAACGTACAAGATCACGATATTGGCCAACGCCGGGTGAGTGATCCATCAGGCTCACCATCACCACACGTGGATGATCCGCTACGGGATCAAGTGCGGGCGGCATGTCACGCGCCGGTAATTCGCAGCGCAGATGGAGAAAGTGCTCACCCTTCAGCGCACCCATATCGGCAAGTTCATCCAGATCACGCACACCATCCAGAAAGGTCTGGCCGCGTTCCGTATCAAAGCCAAGATCACCAAGGCAAAGCGCATCAAGAATGGTGGTGACACCAGCGGAGACACATTGGGCATCATGCGCGATCATGGCGGAACGTGATGGCCAGCGCGCATTGGCGCGCGGCAGTACCTGGCGTTCCAGATTATCCGTGTGCACATCAACAATGCCTGGGATCAGATGGTCGCCATCAAGGTCCAGCGCGCCGGCGGCTTGGCTGCGGCCCGGCTGAATATCCGCAATCAACCCATCGCGTAGCACCAGCGTGCCGTGCAACACCGCATCCGGTAGGACAAGCTTTGCATTGGTCAGAATGGTCTCAACGGTCATGCGGCATCCTGCATGGGTTCAACGGTGAAAACACGGTCAGCCACGGCTTCACGCACCTCGGCATCATGGAAAATGCCGACAATGGCGGTGCCGGCCTGCTTCGCTTCATGGATCAGGCCAATCACGATGGCTCGGTTGGCAGCATCCAGGCTCGCAGTTGGTTCATCCAGCAGCAGCACGGGATAGCGCGGGCCAAAGCCGCGGGCGAGGTTGACGCGCTGCTGTTCCCCACCCGAAAACGTCGCGGGCGGCAGGGTGTGCAGGCGTTCCGGCAGGTTCAGGCGGTCAAGTAGGGCCGAGGCGCCGGAAAGCGCATCCTCACGCGCCATGCCGCGCGCAACCATGGGTTCCGCCACAATATCGCGCGTGCTGATGCGGGGAATGACGCGCAGAAATTGGGAGACATAGCCAATGGTCTGGCGCCGAGCCTCGATCACCGCGCGTGGTGCGGCGCTGGCAAGGTCAAGTTCTGCGCCCTTATGCGCGAGCAGAATGCGCCCTTCGCCGGCGCCATAATTGCCGTAAAGGCAGCGCATCAGCGTGGATTTACCAGCGCCCGAAGGGCCCGAAAGGGCCACGCATTCGCCGGCGCTGACCGCAAGATCAACGCGGCCTAGCACGGGAATGCTGGTGCCGCCTTGCAGGTGAAGTGTGAAGGTTTTGCCCAGGCCTTCCGTGCGCAGAAGAATGCTCATGCTGCCAGCACCGAAGAAACTAGAAGCTGCGTATAGGGATGCTGCGGATCATCCAGCACGCGATCCGTGAGCCCCTGTTCCACCACCTGGCCGCGCCGCATCACCAGAATGCGGTCCGCGAGCAGCCGCGCCGCGGCGATATCATGCGTCACGATCAGTACGGAAAGCCCCAATTCACGCACCAGCGCGCGGATTAAATCCAACAGGCGCGCCTGGACCGAAACATCAAGCCCGCCTGTTGGTTCATCCATAAAAACCAGCTTCGGGCGCGTGACAAGCGTGCGCGCGATTTGCAGGCGCTGCTGCATACCGCCTGAGAAATGCCGTGGCAGATCGTCAATTCGTCCGGCATCTATTTCCACGCGTTGCAGCCAGGCCTTGGCCTCATCTCGGATATTGCCGTAATGCCGTGCGCCAAGCGCCATCAGTCTTTCGCCAACATTCCCGCCGGCGGATACGCCCATGCGCAGCCCATCACGCGGGTTCTGATGCACAAAGCCCCAATCCATCCGCATAAGCCGGCGACGCTCAGCTTCCGTCATGCCCAGCACATCGCGGCCAAGGTAATGCACCGCCCCAGAATCGGGTGACATTTGCCCGGCCAATACTCGCAGCAGCGTTGTCTTGCCGGAACCGCTTTCACCAACAATCGCCACAACCTCTCCGGCGGTGACATCAAGTGCCACATCATCCAAAGCGGCGATGGCGCCAAATTTCAGGTGCAGCGCTTTGGCTTCAAGAAGCAGGGTCATTCCGCGGCGGCCTTTGGTGCTTGCTGCCGTTCCTGGCAGTAATCCGTATCGGAACAGATGAAGGCCCGCCCGCCCGCATCATCCGTTACCAGCTCATCCAAATAGCTGGTTGTGCTGCCGCAAACGGCGCAAGCCTGTGGTGCGCGAATAGGGCGGAAGGGATGATCCTCAAAATCAAGGCTCCGCACCGGCGTGTAGGGCGGCACTGCATAGATGCGCTTTTCCCGCCCCGCGCCAAAAAGCTGCAAGGCTGCCATGTGATGCATTTTGGGATTATCAAAGGCGGGGATGGGGGATGGCGACATCAGATAGCGTTCATTCACCATCACCGGGTAATCATAGGCTTTCGCGATATGGCCAAGCTGCGCGATATCCTCATAAAGCCGCACATGCATTAACCCGTAATCGGCCAGTGCATGCAGCCGCCGCGTTTCCGCCCGGTGTGGTTCCAGCCTGAATAATGGCTCCGGCTGCGGCACCTGATAAACCAGGATCTGATTTTCCGTGAGCGGCTTTTCCGGAATGCGATGGCGCGTTTGGATGATGCTCGCCTCACCCGTTGCATCTGTGGTGGCAATACCGGCAACGCGGGTGAAGAAGCGGCGGATGGAAACCGCATTCGTTGTATCATCCGCGCCCTGGTCAATCACCTTTAGCACGTCGGTCGGCCCAAGGATGGAGGCCGTCACCTGAATACCGCCCGTGCCCCAACCATAAGGCAACGGCATTTCGCGCGCGCCAAAAGGAATTTGGTGTCCAGGGATCGCGACGGCCTTCAGGATGGCGCGGCGGATCATGCGCTTTGTCGCCTCATCCAAATAGGCGAAGTTGTAGCCGGCTTCGGTCATTCCGCGGCCTCCCGCAGCTCGGCCTCTGCGGCGCGGCGAATGGTGCGAAGATTTTCCAATTCGCTCTGGAAATCCACGTAATGCGGCAGCTTCAGATGCTCCACAAAGCCCGTCGCTTCGATATTGTCGGAATGATACAGCACGAATTCTTCCTGCTGGGCCGGGGCATCCGCTTCTTCGCCCAATTCGCGCGCGCGCAGGCCGCGATCAACCAATGCCATGGACATCGC
>CAMCZJ010000067.1 GCA_945886995.1 Asaia bogorensis | reverse complement strand
TGGCTGATTGTTGAAGCGCGCCGGGCCTTTCGCCGACGCTACCATCCAGACCGGCAGACCGACCCCGCGAAGCGCCAGCAGGCCGAGGAAATCTTCAAGCGTGCCGAGGAAGTATTCGATTCCCTTGAAGGACGTAGCGAAGATTGAAGGCGCGCGCTGCGCGTCAGCCCAAATCCTTGGCCGCCGCCAGCACTTCCCCTGCATGGGCTTCGGGCTTCACCTTGCGCCAGATTTTGACGATCTTGCCATCGGCGCCCACCAGAAAGCTTGAACGCTCCATGCCCATGTATTTCTTGCCATACATGGATTTTTCCACCCAAACGCCATAGGCCTCAGCGGTTTTGTGTTCGGGGTCTGAGGCCAAGGGAAATTCCAGCCCGTATTTCTTGGCGAATTTTTCAATTGGCGGCATGGCGTCGGGCGATACGCCAATTACTGTCAGGCCAAGCTTGCCAAGCTGGGGCAGCGCTTCCTGAACGCCGCAAGCCTGCTTGGTACAACCCGGCGTATCCGCCTTGGGATAGAAATAGAGCAAATAGGGTTTGCCCTTGAGGCTGGCTGAGGAAACCTCTCGTCCGCCGCTTGCCGCCATTTTGAAGGCAGGCGCCTTCTTGCCTTCAGCCAATTCGCTCATTTCCGGTCCCCCTGATCCAGCCGGCCAAGCCGGGCTTCGAAAACTTTTCGCACCAACCTTGCGCTTTCTTCCATCTGTGCGCGCAGGCCCGGAAGGTCAACGGGCCGCTTTGGGCAAAGTGGGGCGGCCACGCGCAGCACGCCAGACGCTGCGGGTTCGGGCAGAGTATCCTCACGCCAGGGGCCAAGGGTCAGGCGCAGAATGCCGCTGATACCGCGCCAGAGCCGTTCGGCGGCGATCAGCCCCTCGGCCTCGGCGCTATCCAGCGCGCCGATCTTGGCCAGATTGGCGATGGCGATGCGCGTGGTGGTGGCCAGCACTCCCGGGTGGCGCGGCGCGTGGTGCAATTGCAGCGCCTGGGCGATGAATTCCACCTCCACCAGCCCACCGGGGCTGAGCTTCACATCCCATGGCCCATCGCCCGGCAATTCGCGCAGCATGCGCTGGCGCATGGCGAGCGCATCGGCGATGGTGGTCTTGGCCTTTTCGGGATTGGACAATGCGGCGCGAATGGCCGCACCAATCCGCCGCGCCAGCGCCGGCGGCCCCGCCACCACGCGGGCGCGGGTCAGCGCCATGCGTTCCCAGCCCCAGGCATCTTCCGCCTGATAGCGCTGAAACGCAGCCAGCGAGACAGCGACCGGCCCCTTCGACCCTGAAGGGCGGAGCCGCATATCCACCTCATAAAGCTTGCCCTCGGCGCCAGGCGCGGTGATGGCGCCAACCATTTGATGTGCAAGGCGCGTGAAATACTGACTGGTCGGCAAGGGGCGGATCGGGGCGGCGCCGCGCTTGGCCTTGGCCTCACTGGTTTCAGCTTCGGGCGCGTGGTCGTAAACCAAAATCAGATCAAGATCGGATCCAGGGAGCATTTCCCGCCCACCCAGCTTGCCAAGCGCGACGACAGCAAGCTGCCCGCCCTTCACCGCGCCATGCCGCGCGGCGAATTCCGCGGTCACATGCGGCAGCAGCGCGGAAATCGCAGCATCGGCCAAGGCGCTGCGCGCTTCCCCCGCCATATCGGGGTCTATGCTGCCTTCAAGCGTGGCGGCATCAATATCGAATTTGCCTTCCTGCACCAGGCGGCGGGAAGCTTCCATCGCCTCTTCGAAATAGCGTGCTTCCTTCAACAGCGCCGGCAGTGCTGAAGCGGCGCTGCCAATACCGCCGCCCGCCCCCACCAGCAGCCCTTCAAGCGCCGCCGTGTGATGCGCCAAATGATCCGCCAATTGCGGCGCCGCCCCCAGAATGCCGGCAAGGCGTTCCAGCATGGGCGGGTTACGATGCAACAGGCTCAAGACCTGCACGCCGGTGGTCAGCCGCCCAAATAGCGCATCAAGGCGCATCAGCGCCGCATCCGGATCGCGCTGCTTGGCGAAGGCCGCCAGCAGGCTTGGCATCAGCGCCGTCAGCAATTCGCGCGCGCGTTCACTGCGAATGGCGCGCGCATGGCCGTGATGCCAGCCACGCACACTGGCGGCGATGCTGCCGGGATTGGCGTAGCCCATGGCGCGAAGTGTTGCGATGGTGGCGGGATCATCCTCCACGCCGGTAAAAACCAGATCGCCCTGCACCGCATCGGCGGCGAGCGTTGGTTCAGCTTCAAACATACGCCCGTAATGCTGTTCCACGCGGCGCAGGTGATGCGCGAAATCCTCCGCAAAACTGGCGCTATCAGCATAGCCCAGGAAGGATGCGATGCGCGCGATCCCTTCCGCATCTTCCGGCAGCCGATGCGTCTGCCGATCCGCCACCATTTGCAGCCGATGTTCCAGGCGGCGCAGAAAGCCATAGGCATCGGCCAAATCCGCCGCCGCGCGGCGTTCGATCTTGCCCGCGCCAGCCAGTGCGGAAAGCGCGCCCAGCGTGGTTGGGTCGCGCAAAGCAGGATCGCGCCCGCCCCAGATCAATTGCAGCACCTGCGCGGTGAATTCAATTTCGCGAATGCCGCCCCGGCCCAGCTTCACATCATGCCCGGCCAATTGCACCGTATCATGCGCGCCCTTGGCACCCTTATGGGCATGGATTTGCCGCTTGATGGAATGGATATCGGCCACCGCCGCAAAATCCAGATAACGCCGCCAAACAAAGGGCCGGATTTCGCGCAGGAATGCCTCGCCCGCCGCACGATCGGCTGCTACGGGCCGCGCCTTGATCATGGCAGCGCGTTCCCAATTCTGGCCCATGCTTTCGTAGTAGGTGATGGCAGCGGGGATGGAGACCGCCAAGGGAGTCGCCGCCGGATCGGGCCGCAGGCGCAAATCCGTGCGGAACACATAGCCATCGGCGGTGCGTTCTTCCATCAACCGCACCAAATCACGCGCGATCCGCACATAAATCGCCTGGGCGCGATCCGGGTCATGTGCCGCTGCCGGATCATACAGCACCATCAGATCAACATCTGATGAGTAATTCAGCTCCCGCGCGCCAAGCTTGCCCATGCCCAGGATGACCAGCCCCGATTGGCGGCCAATGGATTTGGCATCTGTCTTGCTGCCGCCGGTATGGCGCAAATCCCCGCGCGCCGTGGCATCGCGCAGCAAATGGGCGCAAGCCGTGTCAATGCTGAGCTCCGCCAAGTCGGACAGCGCGCCGGTCACGCGATCCAGCCCCCAAATCCCACGAATATCCGCAAGTGCCGCCACCAACGCCCCCTGGCGCTTGGCCTGGCGCAACAGCATCGCAAGCGCCTGGCGGGGGGTTGCGGGGTCAAGCCGCGTCAGCGGTTCCATGGCGCGGACGAACGCTTCATCCGGGCCGCGTTCGGCCATGAAAAGCAGGGTGGCTCCCTCCCGCACCGCCAAATCGGCTAGATAGGGGCTATGACCACCAATGGCTTCCAGTATCGCCGCCCCTTCCGCGCTTTCGGCGAAGCGCCGTTCCGCTTCCCCCTGGTCGCTGAAATGTGCCTGGGCAAGGCTGGCAGCGGCCTTGTCGAATCCACGGGGCAGGGGGAAAGCTGCAGGGGCAAGGGTCATGGGAGTCTAGGGAAAGAGTGAGGCGGGTCGCAGGTCAAGCGGGGCGGGGTTTAAAGTTACTGGCCAGGGTCTCCCTGACCGTGGCGCTGCTGCTTGGCCTTGCGCTTGGCGGCATTGTCTGGCGGCTGGAACAGGGCCCGGTCAGCCTGCCCTGGCTGGCCCGCCAGGCCGAAGGCATGGCCAATCAAGCGCTGGCTGGCCAAAGCATTGCGGTTGGCGCGGCCGAAGTCTCCTGGGCAGGCTGGCGGGAGGGGCATCGTTCTCCCATTGCGGTGCGCTTTGCCGATATCCGGCTTTCGGACACGGAAGATGTGCTGATAGCCACACTGCCGCAGGTGGATGCCTCGCTTTCGGCGGGCAGCCTGCTGCGTGGGCATATCGCCTTGCGTGGCGTGGAATTGCGCGGGCTAAGTCTGCTCGCGAACCGTGACGCGGCGGGGGCGCTCTCCCTCGGGCTGGCGCCAGCCAAGGCGGAGGCCAGCGAAACCCCGGCGACTGAGCTTGGCGCCCTGGCGGCAATCGTCACCGCCTGGCTGGCGCCGCCCAATGAGGATACTGCGCTATCGGCCATCAGGCGCATTGCGCTTCTGGAGACCAGGCTGGCGCTTTCAGATGAGGCATCCGGGCGTGTGGCGCGGGCCAATCTTGCTTCATTGGTGCTGCAACGCCGCGCGGCGGGCGGGTTGGAATTGACCGGGCGCGCCATGCTGGAACTGGCCGATCAGCGCATCCCGGTTGAAATTGCCGGTAACCTGGAACGCGCCCTTTGGCGCGGCGAGGCATCGCTCACGGCGCGCGGCATTCGCCCCGCCGCACTCGCCAAGGCCAGCGCGGAATTGGCGCCCTTGGCGGCGCTGGATGCTGAGGCGGAAATCACCCTGATTGCGCGTTTTGCCGGGGCGCCGCAGCCGGATTTGCTGATGGGCCGGCTGCGCACCGGCGCGGGCGTCCTGCATATCCCGCATGATGGCGGGGATTTACCCTTCGCTTCCATCCTGCTGGACGGGACTTTTGCCGATGATGTGGTGCGGGTGGAACGCTTGGCCTTTGCACCCCAACCATCGCCGCGCCCAGGCGCCACCTCGCCGCCCGTGATTGGCGCGGTGGGGGAGGCGCGATTGCAGGATGGCACGTGGCAGGCAGTGGCTGAGGTCACGCTGCGTGGCTTGGATATTGCCGATCTGCCGCATTACTGGCCGCCGAGTGTCGCCCCCAAGCCACGCGAATGGCTGGCCGAGAACCTGACCGCAGGCATGCTGCGCGAAGGGGCCTGGCGGGTTGAAGCCCGCATCGCTGCGGATGGCAGCGCACCCGCCATCACGGGTTTAACAGGTTCCGCGCGGGCGGATGGCGTCAGCGTCCATTGGCTGCGCCCCATACCACCATTCGAAAATGTAACGGGAGAGGCGCGGTTTTCGCTCGACAAGATTGACATATCCGCGACCAGCGGCCAGCAATCCGGCACCGAAATCATGGCCGATGGCGCAACGGTTTCGATCAGCTTCGCGACTGACCCAGAAATTACGCGCATTGAAGCCAAGCTGCGCGGCCCACTGGCCGATGGTTGGGCCGTTCTGCGTCATCCGCGGCTGAAGATTTTTGACAAGCGCCCCCCGCCCATCAATGACCCGACTGGCACGCTTGCCAGCGCCACGCTCAAGCTTGTCTTCCCGCTGATCAAGACGCTGGACATTGAGGGTATTGATATCCAGGCCGAACTTGACGTGCGCGATTTGCGTATTCCGCGCATCGCTTTTGATCGTGATCTGGAACGCGGGGTGGCCGCGGTTTCGGTCAGCAATGCGGGACTGACCGCCACCGGCACCGGTGTGCTTGGCGATATTGAAGCGCGTATTCGGCAAGAAACCGATTTCCGCAACGGCGCGGCCACCGACATTGTTGCCCGTGAAATCATCTCGGCCCGCGCCGATGCGCGGCAATTGGCGGCGCTTGGCCTGGATGGCAGGCCGTTGCTGGAAGGCCCGGTACAGCTTGATCTGCGCAACGAAACGCGGCGCAACGGGCAATCCAGACTTTCGGTGCGGGCGGATTTGCGCGCTGCCACACTCAGCGTGGAACCCCTGGCCTGGAGCAAGCCGCCGGGCGTCGCCGGCAATGCGGAGGCGATGGTGCTGATGCAGGGCGGTCAGGTGACGCTGATTGAAAGCTTCCGCATTGAGACACCAGATTCGCTTATTCGCGGGCGCGCCAGTGAGGTTCGGCAAAGCGTGCCGCAGCGTATTGAATTAAGCAGCGTAACCCTGGGCCGTTCGCGCTTCACCGGCGAAGTGCGCCCACCGGCCACACGCGCCGGCGGGCAATGGGCGATTGCGCTGCGTGGCACCGTGCTGGATATGGCGCCGGCGCTAGCCGCCCACGCCGCCCCGGATAAGGCCGCTGAGGAGGGCGCTGCAGCGCGGCTGGAAGCACGTTTCGATCGGGTGCTGCTGCCTCACGGCAAGGAGATTGCCGGGCTTGACGCGCAGATCAGGGTCAATGCGCTTGGCGTGATGCAGCAGGCGAGCATCAATGCGCGTCTGCCGGAACGTGGTGGCTTCGCCTTGACGATTACGCCTGACGGCCAGCGCCGCGCCGTGAGTCTGACCAGCGATAATGGCGGTGCCTTGCTCAGTGCCTTTGATGTGCTGCAAAGCATCCAAGGCGGCAAGCTTACCGTGACGGCCCATTATGATCATTCCCGCCCCGGCGCGATCCTGGCAGGTGATGCGGTGCTGGAAGAATTCGCGGTGCGTGATGCACCAGGGCTTGGCAAGGTTTTGCAAGCCATGACGCTTTACGGGTTGGTGGATGCGCTGCGCGGCCCGGGCTTGAATTTCACCCGCGCCACCATTCCCTTCAGCCTCAGTCCCGATGCCTTGGTTATGCAGGATGCGCGGGCGTTTTCATCCTCCCTCGGCCTTACCGTCAAAGGGCGGATTGATCGTGAGCGCGATACGCTTGACCTGGAAGGCACAATCGTGCCGGCTTATTTCTTCAATACGTTGCTTGGGCGCATTCCGATTTTCGGGCGGTTGTTCAGCCCAGAGGAAGGCGGTGGCCTATTTGCCGTTGCCTATCGCATGCGTGGCCCGTTGAATGACCCACAAACCAGCATCAATCCATTGGCTGCGCTAACGCCGGGTTTCCTGCGTGGGATTTTCGGGATTGGCCAGGAACCGGCGGGACAGGCGCCGAGGCAGTAGCACGTGTTTCTTGGGACTGGACCAGAGTGATTTCTTTGGCGATGCTGTTTCAATCACGTAAAGGGGGAAACACGCCATGCAGTTCACCAGCGGCGATTGGCGCATTGATATTCTGATCCAGGGTTATCCCGGCAAATCCACGCAGCATGGCGGCTTGGGCTGGAGCACCGTGGCGCTGCTGCGCGGCCATGGCCGCATTGTGGTGCTGGATGGCGGTGGCTATGGCATGAGAAAGCCTTTGGTCGAAGCGCTTGCCAAACAGGGCGTGAAGCTTTCCGATGTGACGGATTTGTTGATCAGCCATTTGCATCATGATCATGTGGTGAATTGGCCCATGTTCCGCGATGCGCGGATCCATGTTGGGCGCAAGGAATTGGCCTGGGCACTTGGTGTGGGTTGGGGCGAGACCGCAGTGCCGGAACATGCGGTGGAAGCGCTCAGCCATTGGCCCACGCTGCAATTGATGGATGCTGGGCAGGAAGTGCTGCCCGGCATTACCGCGCATCTTTCGCCCGGCCATACACCGGGGCATTTGTTGTTCCTGATCAAGGGCGCGCCGCAGGATGTGGTCCTGTTGCAGGATGCGGTGAAGAACCGCGTGGAATTGACCACACGCAGCACGGACATGACCTATGACGCTGCTGTCAGCCGCGCCACGATTGATATGGTGTGGGAGATGTGCCGCAGGCATCCGGGCTGCGTGCTGATCCCCGGGCATGACGTGCCGGTAGTGGTGGAAAATGGCGTCCCTCGCGCGCTTTCCAGCCATAGCGCTGGCATCCGTTCCTGGTTCGGCAAGGATTTGCAGGATACGACAATGTTTTCTCTGGCCCAGCCTTCCGCCTGAATAATTTGTCACCTGAAAGGACAAGATGATGGAGCAACAAAAAGCCCATGATGCGCTGCGCGAAGAAGGCCGCGCGGTGATGCATGAAGTGCTGGGCCGCGCCTATATGGAAAAGCGTGATGCCGGCACCAATCCCTTCAACGCGGCGGTGCGCCGGCTTTCCGAGGAATTCGCCTATGCCACGCTATGGCAAAGGCCGGGGCTTGATCGGCGCGAACGCAGCCTGATCACGCTTGCCATGATTTGCGCGCTCAATCGCCCGCATGAGCTTCGCATCCATCTGGTGGCGGCGCTGAATAATGGTTGCACCGCAGAGGAGATCTCAGAAATCTTCACGCATTCCGTTGCCTATTGCGGTTTTCCCGCCGCGATTGATGCGCTACGGGTTGCGGAAGAAGTGCTGCGCGAACAGGGCAAGCTTTGAACATGAGCGGCGGCGATGGTGTGATTTAATCCGCGGTCGCGCCGGCATCCTTCACAATTTCGGCCCAGATCGGCATTTCCGCCTGCACGAAACGGCCAAAGGCTTCTGGGCTTTCACTCGTCAAGGCTTGCAGCCCTTCCTGTGCCAAGCGCGCCTGCACGGCTTGTTGCGCCAGCACCGCACGAAAGGCAGTGAAAAGCCGATCGCGAATGGGTGTAGGCAAACGCGCCGCGGTCCAAACACCCCACCAGCCGGTGATATCCAGCGCGGGCAGGCCGGCGGCCTCACTGCCCAGCACATCGGGAATGGCGGGGGAGGGGAGGCGCGTGCTGAGCGACAGCGCCTTCAAGGTGCCCGCGCGGATTTGCGGCAGGGCCACGGGCGGCGTGCCGACCAGGATTTGCACATCGCCCGCCAGCACGGCTTGCAGGGAAGGCGCGCCACCGCGGAAGGGCACATGGGTGATATCCTCCCCCGTTACTTTAGCAAGCTTGGCGCCGACCAAATGGCTTGGCGTGCCAATGCCCGGCGTGGCGTAATTCCAGCGCCCCGGTTGGGCGCGCATGCGCGCAGCAAGCTCCGCCAGATTATTGATCCCGGCATCGGCGCGCACGGCAATGATCAGCGGCAAATCGCTGATCCGCGTGATGGGCGTGAAATCATTGATGGGATCAAAGGGCAGGCGGCGATAAAGGGCCGGGTTCACCGAATGGGTGAAATTGCCGCCGAGCAGGATGGTATAGCCATCTGGCTCGCTCCGCGCGACATGTTCGGCGGCGATATTGGAACCGGCACCTGGGCGGTTATCCACGAGGAGGGTGGCGCCGCCCAATTCGCGGGCGAGGGGTTCGCTGAGGGTGCGCGCCAGGAAATCGCCTGAACCACCGGGCGGAAAGCCAACCACGAGCCGAATGGGCCGCCCGGCGGGCCAGGCAGCGCCGGATTGCGCGGCAGCCTGTTGCGATGCGGCTGCCAGCGCGAAGGGCGCGGCGAGGAGGTTTCTACGGTGGATCATTAATTCCTCATGTTGTAGTTTTGATGGGCCTTTAGGGAAGGCTCAGACCATGATTGGAAGGTTGAGGCGAGTCCAATGAGAATAAAATTGTTGCATCTTCCTGAAAATTCTTCAATGTCCTTTCAGCCGATTTTCTGGAGGGTTTGTATGTTTTCCCGTGTGCGACTTTCACTAGCATTATTGCTGATTTCAGCTTTACCGGGCTGCTCTGCGGTGATGCATGCAAGCCGTCCTGATCCCGTCGATATCAATAAATTTGTGATAGGACAGAGTAGAGTGTCAGTGCTGGCAGAACTAGGTACTCCGCGCGCTACAACACCAGATGGCGACAAGTCCTGCGACATTTACAGGCTCTACACGCGTGGCCCCGGCCCGGCGTTGAAAGGGGCTATCGTTGCCAGTCAGATTGTTGCGGGTGTGCTTACCTTGGGATTGTCCGAAATCGTCCTCACGCCCGTGGAGGCTGCTACCAAAGCAACGCCCCGGACTGTCCTTTTTTGTTACGGATCAGATAACAAGTTGGCAGGGGTGGTGGAAGCGCAAGAGGCTGTGCATGGCTAAGCGATTTAAGCCTTAGTCGAGGTTTTTCCCAATCCAGTTAGGTTTTCGCCTCGATCGGCTGGCGGGGATCGGCAAAAAGATCAATACCCTCAACTTACCCCCAACCGCTTCCAAACCCCATCCGCATGGGCGATCAACCGATCACCCGTGGTCAGCCGCCCGCGCACGAACACGATGGAGCGCGTCACTCGCATCACCTCGCCCTCCGCCACCAGAAAATCCCCCTGCTTGGCGCCAGAGATGAAATGCACATTCAACTGAATGGTGACATTCGGCCCGCGATCAGATGCTTCCCAGACGGTATGCCCAAGCGTTTGGTCCAAAAAGGTCGAGATCATGCCACCATGGACAATGCCGTGGACATTGCTGTGCTTTTCTTCCACCAGCAGCCCATGCAGGCGCCTGCCATCCACGATTTTGTGCCAGAAGGGGCCAACCAAGGCGGGGAAGCCATCCTCATGCCAGACGAAATCCGTCCAGCCATCGGCGGCGGGGTCATATTGTGTCTTCGCGTTCATGGGCGGGGGTGTAACCCAAAGCTGCCAGCGGTGAAATGCCGGGCCTCGTCAGATGGGGCATGACGGGTTAGCGTGACCCGATGCAGCTTTTTCATTCCACCGGCTCCCCCTATGCCCGCATCGCCCGCATGGCGGTGCTGGAACTTGGCCTTGCAGGGCGCGTTGCCTTCGCGGAAACCACCCTGCGCGATCCCGCTTCCACATTGCTGCCGCATAACCCGGTCGGGCGCGTGCCATCACTGGTGCTGGCGGATGGCACGACGGTCACGGAAACCACGCCCATCCTGATGGTGCTGGATTCTCTGGTGGCGCCTGAGACGCGCCTGTTGGGAGATGGCGCGGATGGCTGGAAGCGCTTGGCCGCTTATGGCCGCGTGCTTGGCATGCTGGATGGCATTGCGGTGTGGAACCGCGAATTGCGCCGGCCAGTCAATGAAAGATCACCCGGCGTGATTGCTTTGGAGGAAACCCGCACCGCGCGCATCGCTGCTGCGCTTCAGGAGGATGTCGCGCGTGGCGCATATGGTGCGCCTGATGCCGGCTTCCTCGCGCTGCTGGCGGTGCTTGGCTATTGCGAAAGGCGCCACCGTGTATGGTCTTGGCGTGATGGCCTGCCCGGCTTGGCCGCCTGGTTTGACCGCGCGTCGGATCGGCCATCCTTCGCCGCCACCATGCCGCCGGTGAGTGGCATCTGACATGCTCCCCCCAGCCCCCCGCCATAATGGCGGCCCGCCGCTGGATGAGGAAGAAGACGTCAATGCATCCTGGCGCGCCTGGCATTGGCGCCGCGCGCACAAGAAGGCCTGGAAGACCCCGCCGCGGGAGATTGCGCTAAGACGCTTGGCGCGCGCCGAGGAACTCGGCATCACCTATAAGGAATATACGCTCGAGATTCTGGAGCGTGGAAAGTATCTTTAGAAAATGATCCGTATCGCGGATCATCTTCTCACTTTCTTTGAGCGGCTGATTCACCGCTTCGGCCTTTGGCCTACGCGGATCAGACGCTTGTCGTTTGAGCGGCTGATTCACCGCTTCGGCTTTTGGCCTACGCGGATCAGACGCTGGCAGGCACCAGCACCGCCTCCAGCGTCATCAGCACGGGATTATCGCCAGGTATCAGCACGCCCGCGCTCAATTGCCCGGTCAGATCCACCATGGCCACA
Source organism: Asaia bogorensis (assembly GCA_945886995.1). GTDB lineage: Bacteria > Pseudomonadota > Alphaproteobacteria > Acetobacterales > Acetobacteraceae > Neoroseomonas > Neoroseomonas bogorensis_A. Next base: position 2,208 of record CAMCZJ010000067.1, on the reverse strand, counting down.
TCAAGCCGCGTGGCCCCTGGGCGGATCACGCCGTCGCGGATCAGCATTTCGGTCGCGAAATTATCTACCGGTGGCGCATTGGCATAGCGCGCGCCGATGATGCTGCCGACACCACCATGCAGTCGCGCTGCGCTGAAGCCCACGCCCGACGCCGCCGCTTCAAGTGCGGCGGTGATGTCCTGGTTCGGGCAAAGCCGGATGGCGATGCCATTCGCGCTGCCCACAGGCGGCGACGTGGTGGCCACAGGCGTGAAAAGCTTGAACCCGGTCTCCGCATCCTGCCGCGCTTCAAACCGCGCGCCGGAAATCAGCACGCCCGTGGCACGGATCGGGGCAGCGATGATGGTCTCATCAGGCAGCATATGGCCACCGCCTGGCCGTCCATCGGCTTCGGTCCAGAAGCCATGGCAGTGAAAAAAGGGCGCGCCATCACGAAAGCCGACCGTGATGGAAGCAATATCCAGCCGCGTTGCGCCGGCAGGCCGGAAAGTGTCGCTGTAATAAGCCGCATGGGATGGGTCAGGCGCCAGCGCCGGGATCACATAAGCGAATGGCCCCAGCGCCCCGCCTGAAAGCGTCAGGCACCCGCCCTCAGCCCCATGCGCCCGCGCCAGATCATGCAGTGCCGTCAGCAGGCTGGCGCCGGGCGGCAATTCAACGTCAACCACCTGGGCGCGCACCGGATGGGCGATGATGCGCTGAGCCCCCGGCGGGCCAGGCTGTTGGATATGGCGCATGGCTTGCCTGCCCCGCTTTCACTGATGCCCCAGTGTTGAGGGGTTTCAGTGCAGCGTAAACACCCCATTCGCATAGCGTAGTTCCGCCGGGCGCGTCAGCGCGGCTGAGGCAACCCGCACTGAATGCAAGGGCCCGTCAATTTCGCGCTGCCAAAAGGCCAGGAAGCGGTCCAATTCCGGGAAATCCGGCGCCCGATCCAGCTTCTGCCAGATGAAGCTTTGCAGCACATGCGGGTGATCGGGCAGATGATAGAGCAATTCGGCCGTGGTCAGCCGCCAATCCGGCATACGCACCACGCTTTCCAACCCCTGAAGCTTTAGGTTCATGGTCTTTCCTGTGGCCTCCTTCAGCCCCTGCCGGCGGCGCAAGCCACCCGGGCCTGACGCAAGCTTGCCATGAAGACTCCGTGGTTTTGCAAGAAAAATATTTGATATCAATATATTAGCACTAGAACCCGACGAGTGCTGCCAAGCGCTTGACGTCCAGCGCCGCGCAGCCTACATCGCTGGCACTCCTCTGGGGGGAGTGCTAACGGTCGGGGTGCTTCGGCAACCGGTCAGGCTTCCCAGAGTGAGCCGTCATCAACCCGAGGCTCAGGAGAGGACCATATGGCCTTTCGTCCCCTACATGACCGCGTTCTAGTTCGCCGCGTTACTGCGGAAGAAAAGAGCGCCGGTGGTATCATCATCCCCGACACCGCGAAAGAAAAGCCGCAAGAAGGCGAAGTTGTCGCCGTCGGTTCCGGCACCTTGAACGAAAAGGGCGATCTTCGTCCGCTCGACGTCAAGGCTGGCGATCGCATCCTGTTCGGCAAGTGGTCCGGCACCGAAGTGAAGCTGAATGGCGAGGAGCTCCTGATCATGAAGGAATCCGACGTCATGGGCATCCTGACCGCCTGATCATCGCTTTTCCAAATAGAACCTGAAAAGGACACGCAAACATGGCTGCTAAGGACGTAAAGTTCGGCGCCCACGCGCGGGAGCGTATGCTCCGCGGGGTGGATATCCTGGCCGACGCTGTAAAGGTCACCCTCGGCCCCAAGGGCCGCAATGTCGTCATTGACAAAAGCTTCGGCGCGCCGCGCATCACCAAGGACGGTGTGACGGTTGCGAAGGAAATCGAACTGGCTGACAAGTTCGAAAACATGGGCGCGCAGATGGTGCGCGAAGTCGCCTCCAAGACCAATGACACGGCGGGCGATGGCACCACCACCGCGACCGTGCTGGCCCAGGCCATTGTGCGCGAAGGCGCCAAGGCGGTTGCCGCCGGCATGAACCCGATGGATCTGAAGCGCGGCATTGATAAGGCCGTGTCCAGCGTCGTCGCGGAACTGGAAGCCAAGACGAAGAAGATCACCACTTCTGCCGAAGTGGCGCAGGTTGGCACGCTTTCCGCCAATGGCGAATCCGAGATCGGCGAAATGATTGCCCAGGCCATGGAAAAGGTCGGCAATGAAGGCGTGATCACGGT
>CAMCZJ010000066.1 GCA_945886995.1 Asaia bogorensis | reverse complement strand
CATTTGGGCGATTTGAATGAACCGATGATCCTGGGCACGCTTTCCGTTGTTGAAATGGCGCTGAAGCTGAATGGCGTGCCGCATGCGCCAGGCGGTGTGGCGGCGGCGATGGAGTATCTGGCGGAAGCCGCGCGTTGAATTAACTACAGGGCGCGCCGTCAAGCGCGCCCTTCATAGACCAGACTGGCGCGTCAAGCCGGCAGAGCAGGAGGAAGCAAGGCAATGTCCATCACCCATCGCGGCGTCTATCGCCATGCCGATATGCAGCGACTGTTCAACCCTGCCTCGATTGCCGTGATTGGCGCTTCCCCGCGCGTGGGTTCCTTCGCGGATCGCACCATCAGCGCGCTGTCTGGCTATACGGGCCGGCTGCATCTGGTGAATAGCCGCTATGAAAAAATTGGCGAGCGGCCTTGCTATCCTTCTGTCGCTACGCTGCCGGAAGTGCCGGATTGCTGCATTGTGGTCGCCGCCAAGGGTGCGGTTGAAGAAATCGCAACCGATTGCGCCAAGGCGGGTGTCGGCGGCGTGATGATTTATGCCTCAGGCTTTTCAGAAACCGGGCGGGCGGAGGATGTTGCCGCGCAACAGCGCCTGGCCGCCATTGGGCGCGATTCGGGCATGCGCATTGTCGGGCCGAATTGTATCGGCATGTTGAATTTCGGCAGCAAGGCTGGCGTGACCTTCATGATCCCGCCGCCCATGGAAGCGCCTTTGCCGCATGCGCTCGGCCTGGTCAGCCAATCCGGCGCGCTTGGTTTTTCGCTCGCGCAATCGGTGATGCGCGGGGTTTCCGTGAGCCATCTACTCACCACCGGTAATTCTTCTGATATTGATGTTGCGGATTGCGTTTCCTTCCTGGCGGATGATCCGGCGTGCCGCGCGATTGCTTGCGTGTTTGAAGGCATGCCGGACCCGATGCGGTTCATTGAAGCGGCGCAAATTGCCGATGCCGCCGACAAGCCGCTGATCGTCTTCAAGCTTGGCACGGGTGAACAGGGTGCTGCCGCTGCCATGTCGCACACCGGGTCACTCGCGGGTTCTCAGGCCGCCTATCGCGCGGCGTTTGAACGCGCGGGCGCGATATTGGTGGATAATTTCGAGGCCATGGTGGAAACCGCGTCCTTCATGGCAAAGGCACCGAAGCCCAAGGCGCGCGGTGTTGCGGTGGTGGCGGTCTCCGGCGGCGCGGCCATCATGTCCGCCGATCGCGCTGAAGAACGCGGCATTCCGCTGCCGCAGCCAACGCCGCCGGTGCAGGCCATATTGGAATCGCGCATTCCGGATTTCGGTTCCGCACGCAATCCTTGCGATGTCACAGCACAAGTGGCGAATGACCCGGAAAGCCTGACGGCGTGTGCTTCCGCCATGCTGGGTGAGGATCATTACGGCACGCTGCTTTACGCGCAGATTTATTCGACCGAGCTTTCCGCAAAACGCCCCGGCGAATTGGCCGCCATTGCCGAACAACATAACAAGCCGATTTGCGTGGTTTGGACCACTGAATGGCTGGAAGGCTTTGGGTCGAAGGAGGCAGAGCAGAACCCGCGCATTGGCCTGTTCCGATCCATGGATCGTTGCTTTGCGACACTCGATCATTGGCATAAGCGCGAAGAAAGGCGCGGAGCTGGCCCGCGCCACTATCAGCGCATCGCGCGGCCTGAAGCGACGCAGGAAGCGGCAAAGCTGATTGCCGCCGCACAAGACCGCACGCTGACCGAACGCGAAGCGAAGCAGGTGCTGGCGGCTTATGGCGTGCCTGTGGTGCCGGAACGGCTGACGACAACGGAAGATGAGGCGCTGGCTGCTGCCAAGGCACTTGGCTGGCCGGTCGCGATCAAGGTGGAAAGCCCTGATTTGCCGCATAAGACGGAAGCGGGCGTTATTCGGCTGAAGTTGAAGGATGAAGCGGAATTGCGCGAAGCCTTCCGCGCTGTCATGGCCAATGCCAAGCACCACGCGCCCAATGCGCGCATCAATGGCGTGCTGGTGCAGCCCATGGCGAAGCCAGGGGTGGAGATCATGGTCGGCGCGCGGATTGACCCGCTGATGGGACCGCTCGTGGTGGCCGGCCTTGGTGGTGTGCTGGTGGAATTGATGCGCGATTCCGCGCTGGCGCTCGCACCTGTCACAAAGACGGAAGCGCGTGATTTGCTCGGCCGCCTGAAAGGCCGCGCGGCACTGGAAGGGTTTCGCGGCGCACCCGCCGCCGATATGGACCGGCTTTCGGATATCATCGTGCGCCTCTCGGAATTTGCGGCCGATCAGCGCGACCTAATCACTGAATTGGATGTGAACCCCATCATCATCGCCGGCAGCGACGCTGTCGCGGTGGATGCACTGATTGTGAAAGCCTGAGGCATCACCATGACCAAACCGCTTTTCCTGCTTTGGACCGATGGCGCGGATGCCTATCGCAAGGCCATCACCGAAGCCGGGCTTGATCAGCGCATCAGGCTTGAGGAATTACCGCGCAACGCGACACCCAGCGCCGCGCAAATGCAGGAAGTGGAGGCGATGCTGACCTGGGGGCCACCTGCCGGGACGCTCGCGCAGATGCCAAAGCTCCGCTGGGCGCAGGCGCTGACGGCAGGCGTGGAACATTGGCTGGCGCGGGCTGATCTGCCGCCAGGCATGACGCTGACCTGCGCGCGGGGCACGCATCGCGTGCAAATGCCAGAAAACATTCTGGGCGCGCTTTTTCACATCACCAAACCCTATGCGGCCATTGTGGGCGACAATGCCGCCAGCACTTGGACGCGCCGTGTTTCCACGACACTTGCGGTGCAGACACTTGGCATTCTTGGCCTTGGCGCTATCGGCCAGGAATTGGCGCGCAAGGCGGCTGCACTTGAAATGCGCGTGATCGGCACGCGCCGTGCAACTGGCCCCCTGCCGCATGTGGAGCGCGTTTACTCACCCGCCGAAACTGATGCAGTGCTGGCGCAATCCGATTTCGTTGTGCTGCTGCTGCCGGCAACGCCGGAGACCGAGAACATCATCAATGCCGCGCGGCTTTCGCACATGAAGAAAACCGCCTGGCTGCTTAATTTCGGTCGTGGCGCCTTGATAGATGACGCGGCCTTGGTTGCCGCTGCCAAATCCGGCATGATTGCAGGCGCCATTTTGGATGTATTCCGCCAGGAACCTTTGCCCAAGGAAGACCCCTTCTGGAGCACAGAAAACATCCTGGTGCTGCCGCATATTGGCGGGCTGCATCCGGCGCGGGATTCCATGGTGGCGGCGCTGCTGGTTGAAAATCTGCGCCGCTTTCTGGATGGCGCGCCACTCAAGGAAGTGGTGGACCGCAAGGCGGGTTACTGACCCCCATGGCTTATCGCCCCTTTGATCTCAGCGGCAAGGCCGCACTGATCACGGGCGGCAATTCCGGCATTGGGCTTGGCATGGCGCAGGCACTCGCGGAAGCGGGCGCTGATATCGCGATTTGGGGCAGCAATGCCGCGAAGAATGCCGCGGCTCTGGAGAGACTGAAGCCGCTTGGTGTGCGCCTTCATGCGCTCACCTGCGATATCGGCGATGAGGCTGCGGTGGAAGGCGCCTTCGCGGAAACGGTGAAGCAGCTTGGCCGCGTGGATGCCTGCTTTGCCAATGCTGGCACCTATGGTCATGCCTCGCACTTCACGGCGCTGGAAACTGCCGAATGGCAGCGCGTGATGCGCATCAATCTGGATGGTGCTTTTTTCACGTTGCGCGCTGCGGCGCGTCATATGGTGGAACGTGGCGGTGGCGGTTCGCTGGTGGCGACAGCCTCCCTCGCCGCCATTGAAGGCGCCGCGCGCAATGCGCATTACGGCGCGACGAAGGGCGCGCTTGTCGCCATGACGCGCGCGCTGGCGGTGGAGTTGGCCCGGCATGGCATTCGCGCCAATGCCATCCTGCCCGGCTGGATCGAAACCGCCATGACCGCCGGCAATGTGGCGGATGAGCGTTTCAGCGCCGCCGTGCTGCCCCGCATCCCGGCCCGGCGCTGGGGCAGGCCCGCGGATTTCGGCGGCATCGCGGTTTATCTGGCCAGTGACGCCGCTGCCTATCATTCCGGCGATTGCCTGGTGATTGATGGCGGTTATTCGCTGTTCTGACCCCCCTCTGGACCCCGGCCCCCGGCTTGGGTTAGGAAGACGATGCGTTGCCCCTGTGGCGGAACGGTAGACGCAGACGACTCAAAATCGTCCGCCCGTAAGGGCATGGGAGTTCGAGTCTCCCTGGGGGCATTCCAAACCATCGAAATTTTCTGGGGATGAGGATGTTGGGGCGACCAACGGGACTCGAACCCGCGACATCCAAGACCACAACCTGGCGCTCTACCAACTGAGCTATGGCCGCCACCAACGGCGCTGAGATAGGCCCGCCCGCCCGGCGCCGTCAACCGCGAAGCCTTGGGTTGCGCGGGGGGCGCGCAAAATGACATGGTGAGCGCATGACCGAGGCCGCACCCACCCGCTCCCTTGCCCTGCCGATTGCGCTGGTGATTAGCTGCGCAGTCTGTGGCGCCATGCTCGCCATGGGCCTCAGGCAATCTTTTGGCCTGTTCCTGGCGCCCATGACAGCGGAACATGGCTGGGCTGCGCGGGACTTCGCCTTTGCCATCGGCCTGCAGGTGCTGATCAATGGCATGAGCCAGCCCTTCATGGGCCAGCTTGCGGATCGCTTCGGCGGCAGACGCGTGGTGATGGGTGGCGCGGTGCTTTATTGCATTGGCATATTGGGTATGGCGCTTTCGGAATCAGTGGTGCCTTTTACCTTCTTTGCCGGCTTCATCATGGGCATGGCGGTCTCGGCGGCCGGGATGCCGACGATTATCGCGAGCCTGACGCGTATGTTGCCGCCGGAAATGCGCGGGCGCGCTACGGGGCTTGGCACGGCGGGGTCCTCAGCCGGGCAATTCCTGGTGGTGCCGCTGGCGGGTATCGCCATTCAGGGCTTTGGCTGGCAGGGCGCGCTTTTTGCCATGGCGATGGCGACGCTGTTCATGATCCCGCTTGCGCTGCCGCTGGCCGATAAGCAGCCGGCGGCCGCGCCTGGTGTGGCGGCGGATAATGAAACTGCGCGTTCGGCCATGGCGCGCGCGCTGCGCGACCCGAGCTTCTGGTATTTGTCGTCCGGCAATTTTGTCTGCGGCCTCCATGTTTCCTTTCTGACCGTGCATTTGCCGGGCTTTGTGCATAGCTGCGGCCTGCCGCTTTATGTTGGCGCCGGCGCCATTTCCATGATCGGGCTGTTCAACATCATCGGATCATTGGCCGCCGGGGAGCTTTCGCAGCGCTGGAAGCGCCGCGAATTGTTGGTGGGGATTTTCGCCGCGCGTGCCGTGCTGATGACGGTGTTTCTGCTTTCTGAGAAAACGACCACAACGGTGCTGGTGTTTTCGGCCATGATGGGCCTGCTTTGGCTTTCCACCGTGCCGCCTAGCCTTGCACTTTGTGCGCGCAATTGGGGTTTGCGTTGGCTTGCCACGATTTTCGGCATGGTCTTTGTCAGCCATCAGATTGGCGGCTTCACCGGCGCCTTTCTGGGCGGCATTATCTTCGACCGCACCGGTTCTTATGATCTGATGTGGGTGATCGGCATTCTGGCCGCGGTCTTCGCCGCTGTGATCCATATGCCCATGCGTGACGGGCCGCGCACCCAGCCGGCCACTGCCTGATTTCATTCGAAAGGTTTTTCCATGCGCCTTGCCCTGATTCATGCGCTGCGCCATTCGCCGCCGCCAATTGAAGCCGCTTTCGCGCAGCTATGGCCCGGCCAAACCTTGATGAATCTGCTGGATGACAGCCTTTCCGCCGATCTGGCGCGGGAGGGTAAGCTCACGCCCCGCATGACAGAGCGCTTCCTTACCTTGGCACGCTATGCCGCCGGCACCGGGGCGGATGGTATCCTGTTCACCTGTTCCGCCTTCGGCCCTTGCATTGAAGCCTGCGTGCAGGATTTGGCGCCGATGCCCGTGCTGAAACCGAATGAGGCGATGATTGAAGAAGCGATCACCAAGGGCAAGCGCATCGGGCTTTTGGTAACTTTCGCCGGCACGATCCCTTCCATGATTCCGGAATTCCCGCCGGGCATCACAGTGGTGCCGAAACTGGCCGAAGGTGCCCTGGCGGCTTTGGATGCTGGCAATCTTGCCACGCATGACCGGCTGGCGGCGGAGGCGGCGCGGGATTTGGCGGATTGCGATGCGATCGCCCTGGGCCAATTCAGCTTGGCGCGCGCCAAGCACTTGGTGGAACAGGCAACGGGCAAGCCTGTGCTGACCACGCCAGATAGTGCGGTGCTGAAGCTAAAGCGCCTGCTTGGCGGATGATCTTCGCCTGTTTGGTCAAACAGGCAGGCTCGCCACCGCGATCAAGCCGCCCCCTGGCCGGTTCTGCAGCACCACATCACCGCCATGGCCGCGCAGAATATTGCGCGCGATGGTCAGCCCAAGCCCGGTGCCACCAGTTTCGCGGTTGCGGCTGGCTTCCAATCGGCGGAACGGGGTGAAGACTGCCTCCAGCTCCTGCTCGGGAATACCTGGCCCCTCATCGGTGATGCTCAGGCGCAGCATGCCTGCGACATCTTGTGCAAGACAAAGCTTGGCGGCGCCGCCATACTTCAGGGCATTGGTCACCAGATTGGCAATGGCACGTTTCAGCGCCAGGGGCTTTGCACGAATGACCAGCTTATCCGGCCCTTCATAGCTGATCTTTTCCGCCTGATCCGGATGCGCATCGCTCGCCTCATCGGCGACGGTGCGGCACAATGCCGCCATATCCATCTGCGTCGCTGGTTCCGTCGCGGCATCATCGCGGGCGAAGGCGAGGGTCGCGCCGATCATGGCTTCCATCTCATCCAAATCAGCCAGCATTTTGCGGCGTTGTTCGTCATCTTCCATGAACTCGGCGCGGAGTTTCAGTCGCGTGATTGGGGTGCGCAGATCATGCCCAATCGCTGCCAGCATTTGCGTGCGGTCTGCCACAAAAAGCCGAATACGCGCCGCCATTTCATTGAAGGCACGTGCTGCGGTTGCGACTTCGGTCGGGCCATTTTCGGATAAGGGGGGTGCATTCACGTCGCGCCCAAGTCTATTCGCGGCTGCCGCAAGCAAGCGCACGGGCCGCATCAGCCGTGCGACCGCCCAAAGAATAAGAAGCACTGCGGCCAAGGTCATACCGAAAAATGCAGCGAGGAATGTATCCGAATGCCATGGGCGCGGTGGTGGTAACGAAGCGCGCAAATTCAGCCAAGGCCCATCCGGTAGCCTGAGCGAGGCTGCAAATCCAGCAGAGCCCAATTCCGCAATGCGGATTTCGCGCGGGCGTAGCCGCGGCGGGCCGGAAGCCAGCAGGTCTAGTCGGAAAAGGCGGAGGATATGCGGCGACACAGGGGGCGCGCCGGCGCGCACAATTGGTGCCAAGTCCAAATCCACCGTCAGCCCTTCCGGCAGGTCAAGATCGGCGATGATCTGCGCGCGCCGATCCGGCGCTGTCAGCACGGCGGCGCGCCAGGCGCCAAGGCTTCGCCCGGCAATCTCCCGCGCCTGGACGAAGCGTTGAAGATCCACACGATCCAGCGCGTGAATGGTCAGCCCCGCCGCCTGTACCAGCATCAACGCGACAATCAGCGCAACGGCGGTGCGACCGCCCAGGCTGCCCGGCCACCAGCGTCGCCGCGGGGGGGCGGCGACAGGGGCGGCTTCAGCCACGTTCCACCGTGCTTGCCAGCACGTAGCCGCCGCCACGCACGGTCTTGATTAAGGCGGGGTTGCGCCCATCATCTTCCAGGCGCCGGCGCAGCCGTGAAACCGCGACATCTATCGCACGATCAAAAGGACCCGCCTGCCGCCCGCGCAGCAAATCCATCAGCATATCGCGCGTCAGCACCCTATTGGGCCGATCCAGCAATACCAGCAGCAATTCATACTCACCCCCGGTTAGCGGCACCTCCGCCCCATCCGGGTTTAGCAGGCGCCGACGAGAGGGTTCCAGAGTCCAACCGGAAAAGCGAATCGTCTTGGCGGGGGGCTCCTTGGCTGCAGCGCCCTCCCCACTTGCACGGCGCAGCACGGCGCGGATGCGCGCGAGCAATTCGCGCGGATTGAAGGGCTTGGCCAGATAATCATCCGCGCCGAGTTCAAGGCCCACAATGCGGTCCGTTTCCTCACCCATCGCGGTCAGGATTACGATTGGTACATCGGATTGGGTGCGGAGCCACCGTGCGAAATCAAGCCCCGGTTCACCGGGCATCATCAGGTCAAGCACTACAAGATGGTAGCGCCCAAGCGGCCAAAGCCGGCGGGCTTCGCGCGCATCCCGTGCGGCACTGACGCGCAATCCCTGTTTTTCCAGGAAGCGCGAGAGAAGGTCGCGGATTTCGCGATCATCATCAATAATCAGGATATGCGGTGCGTTTTCCATGCCCTGTTACATGAGTGTTTCCGGGCCACCATTCATCAGCCCATGTTGCGAAGTGTATCTGGCGCGGCGCCGGTTGCTATTCGTTTCACTTTGCCATGCCGCACGCCTTTTGCCAGCAATATTCGCGCACCAGTTCCTTGTGTATCGGAACAGCGCCTGACCTGCCCCCAAACTACCCTGGGCCTGTTTCCGCCGATGCGCCCTGGCCTTACCACCGGGGCGCATCACTTTTTTGGTGGCCAAGCGGGCGCTATGTAGGCGGCATGACAAAGCCGCCCCCCGCCGTGCTTGCCGCCGATGCGCCCGATTGGGCCAATCGTGCCATGGCCGAATTGGTGAAGCTCGACCCGCTGCTTGCCAACATCACGGAACGGGCGGGACCCTTGCCCTGGCGTCGGTTGGAAGCGGGCTTTGCCGGCCTTCTCCGAAGCCTATGCGGGCAAATGATCTCAAATCAGGCCGCCACCGCCATTTGGGGGCGGCTTTCCGCCTTACCGGGAGCGCTCAATCCCGCTGGCCTGCTTGCGTTGACCGATGAGGAATTGCGGCAAGCTGGGCTATCGCGCCCGAAACTCCGCCATGCGCGTGCTCTGGCGGAGGCCTTCGCCTCAAATCGGCTTTCTGCGGATATTCTGGCGGCTTTGCCGGATGGGCCTGCGGTGGCCGCGATTGCTGAGGTTCCCGGCTTTGGTCCCTGGACTGCGGAGGTGCATTTGCTGTTTGGGCTCGATCGTCGGGATATCTTCCCGGCCGGCGATCTGGCCCTGGCGGCTTCGCTTGCTGCCTTGCGGGGCCTGCCGGACCGCCCCAAGCCCAAGGAATTGGCCGAACTTGCCACGGCTTGGCGCCCCTGGCGGTCCATGGCGGCCCGGCTTTTGTGGCACAATTGGCGCCATGTGACGGGCCGTCCGGCTGGGGAGGCCGGTTAACGCCCCAAAGAAGGCATAGGGACGCCAAAGCCCATGGACGCCGCCCCGCAGCGGTGGTTTTTTGGCGATATGGATTTCCTTCTTTCTCCCCGTATTCGCGCCACCGGCGCCCCACCGATACCCGCCGTGCGCGGTTGGGCTGCCCGCTACCAGGGTGGCGCCGGGCCTGTACTGGACCTGACGCAGGCAGTGCCGGGCTATCCACCGCATGCCGCGCTACTTGCCAGGCTAGCATCCGCGGCGGGCGACCCAAAGGCGGCTGGATATGGTCCGATTGAAGGCGAGGCCACGCTCCGCGAAGCCCTGGCTGCTGATATGTCGCGCGCCTATGCCGGGCGGGTCGGTGCCGCCGATATCGCCATTACGGCAGGTGGTAATTTGGCCTTCACGCTTGCGATGATGACGCTTGCCGGCGCAGGGGAGGCGGTGATGCTACCCGCCCCCTGGTACTTCAACCATCGCATGACGCTGGAGGCGCTTGGTATTCCCTGCCGCGTACTGCCCTGCGACGCCAAGGATGGCTTTCTGCCCGATCCGGCGCGGGCTGCGACGCTGATGGATGGTGTGCGGGCGGTGGTCTTGGTCACACCGAATAACCCGACTGGGGCCATCTATTCCCCTGAACTGATCGCGCAGTTCGCCCGGCTTTGCCGGGATCGCGGCGCCTGGTTGGTGCTGGATGAAACCTATCGCGATTTCATCCCAGAAACTGCCGGTGCGCCCCATGGACTGTTTCAGGATGCGGCATGGCGCGACCATGTGGTGCATCTCTACTCATTCTCGAAAGCCTATTGCGTACCGGGCCATCGCGTGGGTGCCATTGCGGCGGGGGCTGCCTTTCAGCGCGAATTGGCGAAAGCGATTGATACGGTGCAGATCTGCCCGCCACGTGCGCCACAAATCGCTCTTTCCTGGGCGGTCGAGGGGCTGCGTGATTGGCGCGCCGGCAACCGCGCCATCATGGCCGAACGCGCAGCGATCTTTCGCGCCGCTATGGCGCCGCTGAATGCCTGGCGCATTGACGCGCTTGGAACCTATTTCGCCTATTTGCGCTTGCCCGATGGTTCTGCCGATGCAGAGGCCGCCGCTCAGGCACTTGCGGTTGAGCGCGGCCTGCTTGGCCTTCCAGGTAGCTTCTTCGGCCCAGGCCAGCAACGCCATTTGCGCCTAGCTTTTGCCAATGCGGAAGAAGCGGTGATTGCCGCTGTGCCGGGGCGGCTTGCGTAACGATCTCCCCTATCCGATCGTCAGTTCCGGGTGATACACCTCCCGTAGAAGGTCTAATTGCCGATATTCCGACCGTTGTTGTTGCTCAGCACGATCTCGTCGATCGAGCAGATGCGATCCTGAAGCAATGCGAAGCGGATGCAGTCGAAGACGTTTCTGGCGGTCAGAGTACGGTCTTCGAATGCGTCGCGGCGATATTCCCACTTCGTGGGATCAAGCGGGGAGGTGTTGTGGAAGTCCGGAGGATAGATCGTGAGCACGCGTACGCCACTCTCCCGCAAACGATGCCGCAGCCGCTCGGAAAATAAAGCTTGGGCGGCTTTTGCGGAGCTGAAGGCTTCGTTGATCGCACGCAGATTGTTACGCAACGCGGTTGTACCGTTAAGGAATACAACATCGGCAGCCGAAGAACGCATGATCATCGGCAAGAGATGTTTGGTGAGGATAAATGGGCCTGTAGCGGTTGATGCCACCGCCCTGACGATGTCATCATCGGGAGTGTCGACGAAATCATTCCTGAGCCAAAAGCCCGCGTTGTGGATGAGAATGTCGATCCGGTCCGTAAAACGTTCGATCTCAGCCCGAGCTCCAGCAAGTTGCAGCCCATCAGTAAGATCGAGTGGGAAGCACGCTATGTTCGTAGCCGGCAGCGTGCTCCGCACGATCGTCTCGGTCGCGCGGGCGTTCTCAATTTTGCTGGCGGAAAGCAGCAGGTCGGCCCCAAGGCGTGCAAAGTTGATTGCAAGCGTACGGCCAAAATCCCGGCCAGCGCCCGTGATCAAGACCTTTTTTCCGGCGAACGCCATCGAATTCTCCACTGTCATGCCACTACCACGGCGCCCTCATTCGCCTTATGCTGCGCGCAGCGATTGAATATTCCGTACGCTCAACAAGGTAAAAATGCCGGCGGGATGGCAGGGCTCTATCGCTTCCACGGTCACGTCTTCCGGGTTGAGCAAATCGCACAGCGCAAAGTCCGGGTGCCAGCCAAGCCGGCGCGATAGCGGCGCCATGGCGCGTTCAACCCACCAGCGCGGCCCACCTTCCGCGGCAAAGTGGTTGACGAACAGAAGGTGTCCCCCGGGACGCACCACGCGCGACATTTCCGCGTAGAGCCGGCGCGCATCTGGCACCACGCTTGCGGTGAACATGGCAACCGCGATGTCAAAGGACGCATCCTGGAAGGCCATGTCCTCGGCGTTCATTTCAACCAAACCGCGCACATGGGAAAGCTTATCTTCGGCCACACGTTCATGGGCCTTGGCCAACATCTCCCGCGACAGGTCAATGCCAACCACTTGTAAATCGCGCCGATAGAGCGGCAGCGCCAAGCCGGTGCCGACACCCACTTCCAAAACACGCGGACCAGCGAGACGATTGACAGCTTCCACCGCGCGCCGGCGACCAAAGGCGGAAACACCGCCAAAGACCAGGTCATAAACCCCCGCCCAGCGGCGATAGGCTTCGCGCACACTGTCAGCGTCCAACGCCTTACGCGCGTGACCCCGTTCTTCTGCGCCCTTGGCCAGACCGATATTTGCCATTGAAATCCTGATTCCCTGCGCCCCGATTGCGGGGAGGATGAACACCCCAAATAAGGTCTCGTCAATCTTTTTGCTAGGCTAGCGCAGCAGGTCGCGAAACTGACACTTGAAATGTCAAGCTCTCCTGTCTTTACCAGAGGCGGCCACGACCAAACCACTCACCGCAATCACGACCATGCCAAGCAAGGTAATGCCATCCGGCGCGTCGCCAAAAACCAGTACGCCAGCCACCACCGCCCAGATCATTTGCGTATAGGACAGCGGCGCAAGCAGGCTGGCGGGCGCGCGGGCAAAGGCCAGGACCAGAAGCCCATGCGCCGCCCCGCCAATCAACCCAAGCAGCACAAGCGCCACCCAATCAAGCGCGCTCGGCCATGCCCAAACAAAGGGGAGCGAGACCGAGGTAAGCAGAGTCGCTGCGAAGGAGGTATGCAGAATGGTTGTGCGCGGGTCATCAAGCGCGGCGAGCTTACGCGTTAGGATTTGGTAGAAGGCGAAAAGCGCGGCGGCGCCCAGCGGCAAAAGCATGGCCCAATGCGCAGGTTCCCCAGCAAACAGGAAGGGCGGGCGAAGCAGGATCACCACGCCGACAAAGCCAAGCCCCATGCCGCACCAACGCCGAAGGCCGATTTTCTCTCCAAGCCAAAACACGGCCAGCGCCAGGGTAAAGAGCGGCGAGGCAAAGCCGACAGCCGTGGCATCCGCCAGCGGAATATGCACCAGCGCCGAGGAGAACAGGAAATTGCAGGCCGCCAGCAACAGGCTACGCATGGTTTGCAGCATGGGCGCGCGGGACCGCCAAGGAAGGCTGCCAGTGATAACCCGCATGGTGATGGTGACGGCCAAGAAGCTGAACAGGAACCGGGCCCACATCAATTGCGGCACGGCGAAGCTGAGTGTCATGAGCTTCAGCAGCGTATCCATGGCCACAAACAGCGCCAGCGCTGATAATTGCAGCAAGACGCCGGTAAGGACTGTATTCATTGACGCCCTGTAGCGCCTGACTGGCTTGGCTGGAATCACCGAAACGGTGAATCCGTCGCTTAAATTGGGCTATAGCCCGGCTACTGGCATAAAAAACGGGACGATTGCATTGCAATCATCCCGCTTTGCATGAATTTCTGATGGATGTCAGGCCGCGTCTTCGCGACGCTCCTTCTCCCGCGGTTTCACATAGGCGATGGCGGCATGTTCCATGCAGTATGGCTTGCCGGACATGGGTTCGCCTTCACAGAAGCGGAATTCGGCCGTGCCGGGCTCCCCGATTGGCCAGCAGCAGCTCCGTGATCCACCAAGCCGCGGGCGGGGCGGGGCCGGATTGCGCACCGCCACTGGGGGGGGAGCGACCAGGACCACAGGGGCCGTGGGGTGTAGCGGGGCTTGGGTCCGCATGACCGGAACACTTTGCGCCGGGCGGGCCAAGGGGGGCTGACGGGCTGGGCGCGGACTTGGCTGCGAGCGCCTTTCCTGTGGGTCGCGGCGGATGGGGCTTGGCCGGGATGAAAGATTCAGACGATGGGCCTTCCCCACCACCGCATTCTTCGAAATCCCCATGCGTCGCCCGATTTCCGCGGTTGACAATCCTTCGGCCCAAAAGGCGCGTAGCCGTTCAATCGCTTCTTGCGTCCAATCCATGAAGGAACCCCCTTTGATCTCCCCAACACAATATACGGTAGGCAAAACACGCCTGAGACACAACCTCTATGAT
>CAMCZJ010000065.1 GCA_945886995.1 Asaia bogorensis | reverse complement strand
AACGGACCCTTGGCACGGCGGATCCGCGCGGCTTTGCGCCCGTTGATCTGCAATACGCCCAAACCCGCCGCCGGCGCGTGGCGGCTGAAAGCCCTGTGCCAAATCCGCCCTTCTGGGGCGCCCGCGTGCTGGAAGCCGCCCCCAAGGCGCTGGTGCCCTTCATCAATGAACGCAGCCTTTATCAATTCCAATGGGGCTTCCGTAAGGCGGGGCGGTCCTTGGAAGATTTCCTCGGCTGGGCCAAGCAGGAATTGCGCCCGGTGCTGAAACGCATGCTGACCATCACGGAAGAACAGAATATCCTGAAGCCGCAAGCGATTTACGGCTATTGGAAATGCGCGGGCCAGGGCAATGATCTGATCCTGTTTGCGGAAGATGGCGTCACGGAAGTCTGCCGCTTCAATATGCCGCGCCAGCCCAAGGAAGATGGCGATTGCATCGCGGATTTCGTGCGCGATGTGGATGATGGGCCCAATGCGCGTGACGTGATCGGCCTGCAAGTGGTGACAATGGGCCAGAAGGCATCCGATATCGCGCGCGTCTGGTTCGAAGACAACCGCTATCAGGATTACCTCTATCTGCATGGGCTTTCGGTGGAAATGGCCGAAGCACTGGCCGAATATGTCCATAAGCGCATCCGCGCCGAATTGGGTTTCGCGGCCGAGGATGATCGCGATATCGAAAAAATGCTCCAGCAAGGCTATCGCGGCGGGCGCTATTCCTTTGGCTACCCCGCCTGCCCGAAGTTGGAAGATCAGGAAGGCCTGCTCAAGCTTTTGGACGCTGAGCGCATTGGGGTGTCGCTCAGTGATGAATGGCAGCTCCATCCCGAACAATCCACCAGCGCCATTGTGCTGCACCACCCGCGGGCGAAGTACTTCTCGGTCTAGCCCTAACCGGCTAAACCCCAGCCATGGTTGAGGCCCGGCATTCCGGCGCCACGCAATTGGCTGCGCTCAGCGTGGCGATTGCGGTGGCGGTGCTTTCACTCAAGGCGGTGGCCTGGTGGGTGACGGGATCGGTCGCGCTTTACGCCGATGCGCTGGAAAGCATTGTGAATGTCGCAGCGGCGATTGCCGCGCTGCTCGCGGTGCGTCTATCCGCCCTGCCGGCGGATGCGAACCACCCTTACGGGCATTCCAAGGCTGAGTATTTTTCGGCCGTATTGGAAGGCGCGCTGATCATTGTTGCGGCGCTGCTGATTTTGCATGAGGCCTGGGGCGCCTTTCTGTCGCCGCGTGCGCCGGACCAGGTAGGCATCGGGCTTGCAGTATCTGCGGTGGCGAGTGGCATGAACGCCGCCTGGGCGCTTTATCTTGGGCGGCGGGGCAGGGCCTTACGCTCCCCGGCGCTGACGGCCGATGCGCGGCATTTATGGGCGGATGTGGTGACATCCGTGGGCGTGCTGGTGGGCGTTGGTCTTGTGGCGCTGACGGGGATTTTTTGGCTTGATCCGCTGCTGGCGGCGCTGACGGCAGTGAATATCCTTTTCTCCGGCGGGCGTTTGCTGCGGGAAAGCGTCGGCGGGCTGATGGATGAAGCCGTGCCGCCGGCCACCATGGAACGCATCCGGCGCATTGTGGCCGAACAGGCATCCGGTGCGATTGAAGCGCATGATTTGCGTTCCCGCCATGCGGGGCGGCATACTTTTCTGGAATTTCATCTGGTGGTGCCGGGCGATATGCGCGTCAGTGAAAGCCATGAGATTTGCGACCGGATCGAGGCTGCGCTGAAGGCGGAGCTTGAAGGGGCGATCATCACTATTCATGTCGAACCCGAAGGCAAGGCGAAGCAGCAGGGGGTGCCGGTGCTGTGAAGGCAGCATCGCGCGGCTTCGGGCTTGGGGCGTCGCTTGCGCTGCATGGGGCGGTGGCGGCGCTGCTGGTCCTGTGGCCGGCGGCGGAAGAGCTTTCCGGTGACCAGGCGGAAGCGCAGGGTATTGCAGTGATTTATGAAGGCGCGCCTGAAATTGGCGCGGTGGAATCCCCCGCCGCCCCACCAGAACTTGCCGCCGTGCCGCCGGCGCCAGATGTGCCGCCGCCGCCGCCGTTTGTACCCCCGCCGCCGAGGATAGCTGAGGCACCGCCACCGCCTGCGCCTGTCGCGCCACCGCCCCCGGCGGCGCCTTTGGACTTGGCTGAGGTGGTACTGCCACCGCCGCCCCCCATGCCCGTAGCGGAACCGCCGCCTGAATTGGCCGAGAAGCCACCGGAGCCACCGCGCCAAGTGGCCGAAGCGCCAACAGAACGCCGCCCGCAGCCACGGCAAAGCGCGCTACAGGCTTCGGCCTCGCCAGTTAGGTTGAACGCGGCGCGGCAGGGGGAGGAAAGCTTCTCGCTGGAGGGTCGCGTTTCGCCGCCTGTAGCCTTGGACACCGGCCGCCCTGCCTATCCGGAGATCAGCCGTCGGCGCGGGCAGGAAGGAACAGTGCTGCTGGAATTGAGCGTGGACGCGAATGGCAGAGTTGCGAAGGTGCGGATTGTGGAAAGCTCTGGCTTCAGCGCGCTTGATACGGCAGCCACGGAAGCGCTGCGCGATTGGCGCTTTCGCCCGGCTCAGCGCGGCGGCGTGCCTATTGCGGCCAGCATCATTCATCCTGTGCATTTCCGCATTGAAACAGCGCGACGCTGAGACGACCTAAGAAGCTCTGTAAGGAATGAAAAATGGTCAAACTTGATGTGATTATGACGCGCGGCGGCGATGGCGGCGAAACCTCGCTCGGTGATGGGGCGCGGGTGCGCAAGGATTCTTTGCGTGTTGAAGCCTATGGCACGGTGGATGAGGCTAATGCCGCGATTGGCGTGCTGCGCTTGCACGCTGGCGAAGACGCGGAAGCCGATGCGATGCTGGCGCGCATCCAGAATGATCTATTCGATATCGGCGCTGATCTGTGCGTGCCCGGTGAAGCGGGGGCGCGGCTGCGTGTGGCGGATACGCAATCCGCGCGTCTGGAAGCGGAATTGGCGGCGATGAATGGGCAAATGTCGGCGCTGAAATCCTTCGTGCTGCCAGGCGGCACGGCAGGTGCGGCGGCAGCGCATGTGGCACGCACGGTCACCAGGCGCGCGGAACGCCTGGTGGTGGCTTTGGCGGCGGCAGAGGAAGTGAACCCCGCCGTGATCCGTTATTTGAACCGGCTATCGGATCATCTTTTTGTCTTGGCACGGCGGCTTAATAGTAATGGCGCCGGCGATGTGCTGTGGGTGCCGGGGGCGACGCGGGGGTGAGCCCGCGCCGCCCGCGCGGTTTCAGAAAACGCCCCGCAGGCCAAGAATTGCACTGCGGCCCGGAATGACGAAACCATTGGCGGGTTCATAGCGCCGATTGCCAAGGTTGCGCGCTTCGACGAAAGCAGTGATTTGCTGCGTGATGGGCAGCGATGCGGTCATGTTGAAGACGAAGCCGCCATCATTGTAACCATTGCTGCTATCGCCGGCATTATCGGGATAGACAGAATCCCATTGCCTGCCGACATAGATGAAGTCCGGCGCGATAATCAGCCGCGCATTCGGCACATCCACCCAATCCACCTTGGGCGCGATGCGCGGCGATAGGCTCACGCTATTGCGTGGACGGCGCTTCAGGGGTGTGTCTTTCGCCTCGTCACGGGCTTCCTGAACGGTCCAGGCAGCGCGGGTAGAGAAACTATCCGAAAGCCGCCAATTCACGCCAAATTCGCCGCCTTGGATATGCGCCCGGTCGATGTTCTCGAGTGTCGAGGGGCCGGGGAATAGATATTTGTAATTGATGAGATCGCGAATCTTGCTCTCGAAATAAATCGCTGAAAGCGTCAGGCCGTCAGCGATATCAGTTTCGATGCCAGCTTCCCAAGAGGTTGAGCGCTCCGGGCGCAGATCAGGATTCCCGCGAAAGGGCCCACCATCGCTGCTCGATGAGCCGTAGCGTTCTTCCAGCGCCGGTGCGCGATATGCAGTGCCACCCGAGGCACGCAGGCGTGAGGCGATTTCTGGTAGTGCTAGTACTCCACCTAGCCGCCAAGTTGTCGCGCCATCAAAGCCTTCAGGCGCGTCCTGGCGCAGCGCGGTGGTGATATCCAACCTTTCCCAGAAGCGGTGCTGCGTGCCGATATAGGCGAAGCTATTCTGTTGCGTCTTGTCTAGGCTGGCGGAATAGGGGCCGTAAACGCCATTGCTATTGGTTCGGCTGCGCGCCGCTTCATTTTCGGTGCCAAAGCCAAAAACCAAATTGCTATTACTGATAAATCCGGCATCGGGCAGGTGCAGCATGTTATCAAAGGTGATGCGTTCACGACGCCCGCGATAGTACTCATCGGTGGTTTCAATATCGTTGCCATCAGGCCAATTGGTATAGCGTCGCCGATCCTGGCTGGCCGAAAGCGTGAAGCCCGTGGTCCAAGCGCCGCCGAATAATTCCGTGACGCTGCGCAAAAAACTCATCCAGTTGCGATCATCGCCGCTGTAATTGGGATCATCACGCGGTGCATAGTCCTGACCCAGGCGATTTTCCCGCGTGATCACTAGGCCATCCAACCGCGTCATACCAAGCACATTGGCCGGCGCGGTTTCGCCAATATTCACGCCAGCGCGTGCGGTGATCACACCGGTTCTAACGCCATCCCGCTCTCCCTGATTATTGTAGAAACGTGGCGCCACCGCATTTGAACCGCGTGTCGAAAGGCTTTGCCCCGTCACGCCGTAATCCGTATTGCCGATGGTGCCCGCAACACCAGCCACACCGCGCGCGGTGTAATTGGTGCCGCCAGCAAGCTCCCCATAAGGCTGCGCCTGCCGATCTGCAGGCGCGCGGCGCGTGATCAGATTGATCACGCCACCAATCGCAGATGTACCGTAAATCGCGGAAACCGGGCCGCGCACGACTTCAATGCGTTCAATATCGCCCAGCAGTGTATTGCCGAAATTGAAGGCGCCGCTTGGGTGGCTGGCATCGTTCATCGGCACGCCATCGCGCAAAACCAGCACATGGTTGGAATTGGTGCCGCGCATGAAGCCCGATGTCACTTGCCCCATGCCGCCACTCGGCACGATGTTGAAGCCCGGCACGCTCACCAACGCATCAGCCAGCGTCACATAGCCGCGTTCTTCGATGGTCTGCCGATCAATCACCGTGGTCGCTGCCGGCAGGCGTTCCTGCGGCGTGGGTATCCTTGTTGCTGTCACAATGGTTTCGGGAATGCTTGCCGTTTGCGCCCAGGCGGGGGCAAAGGGGGCAAGCGCCAATAACACGAGAATCCGGTGTTTCATCCGGCATTCCTCCGAGCATAGGTATCAACGCACCCCAAAGCCTTGCGGCCCTGGGGCATTTCCTACGCTGTTCGCAGACGGAGATGCGCGGGCGCTTCCCGCACAGCTTTGGTCCGTTGCATCGGTGCACCCCGCCCGATACGCGCGAGACAACTATGCACCGGCCGGTCTCCTGGCTCGCGACCCGGAGGATATCCTCCTTTCTGCCCGCCTTCTCGCAAATGCATGCAATGGCTTATGGGCAGATATGGTCGCCTACAGTTGCGGGGGCAGCCGCGGATTGGCGGTGGGTCTCACCGTGTCACGCATTCCCGTTTCAGCCCTTTCGGGCCACCGAAGCATGGATGAAGGCTAGTCAGACTGCGCTGATCTGTCCAGCGGCATTGACATCAAATAACGTAACCCAGCGCCTCAACGCCAAACCAGACAATGGCGACCAACACCGCGGTCGCAAAGATATTGGCGAGTATCGTCGTAACAATACCAATCCCAACCACCTTGCTGTCATTCTCAACCACGCCAAGGGACATCACAATGGTGCCGAAGGCCGGTGGGCCATTCGTACCGGGCCCAGGCAGGATAAGCATCAGTGCGGCATAGGCGGTCAGCCACCCCACCACCTTATCGGCGGTGTTGTTGGTGAAGGGGCCGGGGCGTGGCCTGACATAGCGTTCAATCCGCGCCAATAACTTGGAAGAACCGCTCGAAAGCCGCATCATATCGGTGCGCTTAAGGCTTTGCCGCGCGATGAAGCCAGGCAGCTTCGGCTTGCGAAAGCCAAGCCCCATTTGCACGCCGAGTATCAGCATGGGCGTGCCGAAAATGGTTGCCATGCCTGGCAAAAGCCCCGGCAGGCAGAGCATCAGGATCAACAGACCAAAGGCGCGGTCCCCGAAAGCCTCGGCCATTTCGCCAAGGGTGATGCGTTCGCCCGGGCAGCGTTCCACCACCTCCGCAATCAGGCGGGAAATGGGCGCATTCTGATGATTGCCGGCAATCGGGGGCAGGGCGTCGTCCATGGTGGGCTGAAGGCGTCCTGGGCTTAGGGTTACCGGAGCCAGTTACATAGCGTGCTGCTGGCCGGGTTCAACTTACCTTTGGTTAAACTTGCCGCAAGCCGGGTACCACCCAGCCTGGGTGGCCCCTGCAAACGGGCTGAATCAGCGCCCCTGGAAGGCGGGTTTGCGCTTTTCCATGAAAGCCTTGCGGCCTTCCTTGTAATCCGCGCTGTCAAAACAGGCGTTCAAATCAGCCTGGATCGCCGCCATGTCGCGTTCCGCCCGGTCCTGCAAAACCGCCTGCACGGTCCGCTTATTGGCATAAAGCGACAGCGGCGCGTTCTGCGCCAAGGTCGCGGTCAGCTTGGCGACTTCCCCGGCCAGCGCATCCGCAGGCACGAGCCTGTTGATCAGGCCAACACGCTCGGCTTCCCGGCCATCAAAGCGTTCGCCGCTCATCAGGATCATATGGGCATGCGCCGGGCCCACCAGCGATACCAAATGCTTCACCATGTCAAAGCCATAAGCGATGCCAAGCTTGGCCGCCGGAATACCGAATTGGCTGCCCTCCGCCGCGATACGGATATCGCAGGACATGGCAATGCCAAGCCCGCCGCCCATGCAAAAGCCACGGATTTCAGCGATGACAGGCTTGGCATAGGTGGCAAGCTTCAAGCGCCCAACGGCGGTGCGCTGGCCATATTCCTTCTGCGCATCGGCATCCGAGCGGATTTTATCAAATTGGCTGATATCAGCGCCTGAGACGAAAGCCTTATCGCCCGCACCAGTCAGCACCACGCAGCGGACAGATGCATCCGCCGTGAACACATCCAAAGCCTGGCCCATGCCATCCCACATCGCAACCGACATGGCATTGCGCTTTTCCGGCTGGTTGAAGGTAATGCGGCCAACGCCGTCCTTGATTTCGGCAAGAATCTTGCCGTCTGCGAATTCCATCTGACTTATCCCTCGCTGATCACGCCAAGTGCGCGCAATTGTTCAATCTCCGCCGCGCCATAGCCGGCCTGTTGCAGAATTTCGGCGGAATGCTCGCCAAGCCTGGGGGGGATGCGCCGCACGCTGCTTTCAATCCCTTCGATATTGATCGCGGTGCCGACGATGTGGGTCAGGCCGCGCTTGGGTGTGGTCATCGGCAGCGCCATGGCCAGATGTTTCACCTGCGGGTCTTCAAACACCTGGTCCACACGGTTGATCGGCCCGCAAGGAATGCCGGTGCGTTCCAGCAGGTCAATCCAAAACTCGCTCGGCTTGGTGCTGGTCACTGCGCCGATGGTTTCATTCAGCCGCGCCCGGTCCGCGCTGCGGCCCTTCAGCGTCTTCCATTCCTCAACCTCCAGCCAATCCTTCCGGCCCAAGGCTTCGGCGAATTGCGCCCACATCTTCGGCGAAGACGCCGCAATATTGATCGGCTTATCGGCGGTGGGGAAAACGCCCATCGGGATGTTCACCGGGTGGTCATTGCCGGCCTGGCCTGGGATTTCGCCATCCATCAGCCAGCGTGCGGCTTGCAGGTCAAGCATGAATACCATGGCTTCAAGCAGGCTGGTATGCACATAGCGGCCCTTGCCGGTTTTCTCGCGCTGGAACAGCGCCATCATGACGGCCAGCGCCAGCAGATTGCCCGCCGTCAAATCCACAAAGGGAATGCCCGCACGCATCGGCCCACGGCCGGGCTCACCGGTAATGGTCATCATCCCGCCCATGCCCTGGGCAATCTGATCCACCCCGGCACGCTCCCCATAAGGCCCGGTCTGGCCGAAGCCGGAGATTGAGGCATAGATCAGCCGCGGATTGATCCCCTTCAGATCATCATAGGCAATGCCAAGACGGTGCTTCACCTTCACGCGCATATTCTCAACCAGGACATCAGCACTGGCGGCGAGCTTCATCAGCGCTGCCTTGCCTTCCGGTGATTTCAGATTGAGCGCGATGGAGCGCTTGTTGCGGTGCAAATTCTGGAAATCATACCCCTCGCGGTCGCCGCCAAAGCCATCGGCATTGGCCGGCGGTTCCACGCGGATAACCTCGGCGCCCCAATCGGCCAAATGGCGCACGCAGGTGGGGCCGGCGCGGGCCAGTGTCAGGTCCAGCACCCGCACGCCAGCCAGCGGCAGGGCGGCTTCGGCGGCAAGTTTGGTGTCTATCGGGCTTTCGGGCATGTCATTCCTCCGTCCCGCCGAGAGTAGGTCGAGCAGGGAAGGAGGGCTAGTGGGGCGCCTTCAGCCTATCTGAGGCACTCAAAAAACCCGGATTCCTGATCCAACTGACCATACTCCTTGGCCCGGAAATCATAGCGGGAGACAATGCCAACCACCTTGCCGTCGCGCACCACCGGCAAATGCCGGAACCCGCCATCGGTCATCATATGCAGCGCATCCATGGCGTTGCCTTCGGGCGGCAGGCAGATTGGGTGGCGGGTCATGGCCTCGCCCAGGCGGATTTCGGTGCTATCCTTGCCATGAGACAGGAAATGCACCGCATCCCGGCCGGTGAAAATGCCAATCAGCCGGCCTTCGGGGTCCGTTACCAGCACCGCGCCCACGCGCCGGCGATGCATGGCGGCGCAAGCTTCCTGCACGGTCGCATCAGGCCCCATGGTCAGGGGGTGCTGGTCGCGCACTATTTCACCCATGCTGCGTTCCCGCATGGCTTCCTCCTGTCTTGGCGGTGCAGTCTAATGGAAAGCGCGGCCGATTTGGCTGACCCAACGCAGGTTTGATGGGGTGAAGTCCTGCGCTGCCTGTGGCAATCTGTCGCCATGCAGCGCGTTGATCTTGCCCTGGTGCTGGCCGTTGATGCTTCATCTTCGGTGGATCGGGAAGAATTTGGTCTGATGATTGGCGGCTATGCCGCGGCCTTTCGGGATAGGGAGATTGCCCATGCCCTGCTTGCTGGCCGGGCGGGGGCTGCCGCGCTTGCCGTGCTGATCTGGTCCGGCCAGGGCGCGCAGGAAATCGCGATCCCTTGGCGCATGCTGACCACCCCCGCCGATGTGGCCGCGCTGGCGGAGGAGATTGAAGGATTGCCCCGACTGGTGCCGCCCGGCGCAACTGCGCTGGGGGAGGGGGTGGCAGCGGCCCTCGCCCTTTTCGCCTCAGGCCCGCAACTGGCCCAGCGGATGGTTTTGGATGTCTCGGGCGATGGCGCGCATAATCAGGGCCGCCCACCCGGGCCAATCCGCGATATTGGCGTACAGGCGGGCATTACCATCAATGCGCTGGCTGTCTTGAATGAAGAACCCGATCTGATGGCGCATTACGCCGCCGAGGTGATTGGCGGCCCCGGCGCCTTTGTGATGCATTGCCAGGATTATGGGGCCTTCGCCGCCGCCATTCGGGAAAAGCTGCGGCGTGAAATTGCGGGGGTTTTCATTGCCTGATGGGTCTGGCATGGCTTTGCCGATGATGCTGCTTATTCCCGGTCCCGTGCAGACCCGTCCCGAAACCCGCGCCGCCATGGCCCAGGATATCGCGCCCTGGGATCACGGCTTTCGCCCGACCTATGCGCGCATCCGTGAACGTGTGCGCGCCATTGCGGGCGGCATCGCCGGGGAGCATGTGACCCTGCCGCTACAAGGCTGCGGGCACTTCATGATGGAAGCGGCCATTCGCAGCCTGGTGCCGCCGGAAGGCAAGCTGCTGATCCCGATGAATGGTTCTTATGCGTCGCGCATGGAACGCATTGCGCGTGAGATCGGGCGCGATGTGGTGACACTTGATCTGCCCGATACGCGCGGCGCGCGTGAAGAAGATATTGCCCCGGTGCTGGCGGCTGATCCCGCGATCAGCCATGTGTCTTTTGTTTATAGCGAAACGGGCAGCGGCATTGTGAATGATGCGGCGGGCATTGGGCGCGCGGTGCGCCATGCTGGGCGGCGCATGATCATGGATGCGGTTTCGGCCTTTGGGGCTTTGCCCTTCAACCTGGCTGAGCATCCCGAATGCGATGCGCTGATGTTCACGTCCGGCAAATGCCTGGAAGGCATGCCGGGCATTGGCTTTGCCGTGGCGCGGATTGATAGCATCAAGGCGCGGGCAGGGCAGGCGGGGTCCTGGTGCTTTGATCTGGCCGATGTGCTAACCCATGCGGAACGCGCGGGGTTTGGTTCCTTCCGCTTCACGCCACCGGTGCAGGCCCTGGCGGCTTTTGATGTCGCGCTTGATTTGTTTGATGCCGAAGGCGGGCAGCCCGCGCGCCATGCGCGCTACCGCGCCAATGCCGATACGCTTTATGATGGCTTCGTTGCCATGGGCATCAAGCCCTATGTGACCAAGTCAGAGCAGGGGCCGATCATTGTGACGGTGCATCAGCCCGCCGATCCGCGCTTCGATTTCCCGCGCTATGTTGAAGCGCTGAAGGCGCGCGGTGTGCTGATCAGCAATTTCTGGAACACGGCCGAACCCACCATGCGGATTGGTGCGATTGGCGCGCTGACGCCGGAAGATATGCAGCGCGCCCTTGCGGTGTTCCGTGAAGCCCTGGCTGAGGCCCTGCCGGCGGCAGCATGAAGGTTTTCATTGCAACTCCCACCATTGCCAGCACCGTGCAGGTGGAAACCACGCTTTCCATTGTGCGTATGCTCAATGAATTGCGCGATACTGGGCATGGGGCGGATTGGTTCAATTATGATGGCGCTTATGTCACGCGCGCGCGCCATATCCTGGCCAGCATGTTTCTGGCGCGAACCGAGTTCACCCATTTGCTGTTTCTTGATTCCGATATTGGCGTGCCTTCAGGCGCCATCACGCGGCTATTGCGCACAGGGCAGGAGGTGATTGGCCTTGCCTGCCCGCTGCGGCATTTTGAAATTGCACGTTTCGCGGAAGCCGCGCGTGATGCGCCGGAAGGCCCCCCGGACCTTGCCAGGTTGAATGCCTTGTCACGGCAATTCAATATTGAACCGGATGCGGCGGACCCGGTGATTCGTAACGGCTTTTTGCGTGTCAATCGGATTGGCTTTGGCTGCATCATGATTGCGCGCAGCGCTTTCGAGAAACTGATCGCGAGCGGTGGCGTGGCGCGCCACAAATCCGGAAGCTTCCGCCAATTGGCCGGAGATGGCGAGTATTGGGGCTTCTTTGATGAAATGAACCTGCCTGATGGGTTTGTCTCGGAAGATTACGCTTTTTGTCGCCGCTGGCTTGATCTGCCGGGTGCGGCCATTTGGGCGCTGACCGATATGCCGGTTGCCCATGTTGGCGCCTATGCGCATCGCGCGGCCTATTTGGACCGGTTTCGCCCGCCCCGGCCTTGACAGCCCAGCCCTGCCATGGCGTTGCGGTTACTACACGCCAGGGGAGAAGCAGGGATGGCCACTGATCTTGATATTGCGCGCGCCGCGACGCTGAAGCCGATTGCGGAAATCGCCGCATGTGCGGGCATTCCGGCGGATGCGCTGGAACCCTACGGCAAATACAAGGCCAAGATCGGGCTGGATTTCATCCGCGCCCAGGCGGACCGCCCCGATGGCGCGCTGGTGCTGGTGACCGGCATCAACCCGACCCCGGCTGGTGAAGGCAAAACCACCACCACGGTTGGCCTGGGCGATGCGCTGAATGCGCTGGGCACGCGGACCATGATTTGCCTGCGCGAACCATCGCTTGGTCCCTGTTTTGGCGTGAAGGGCGGGGCGACGGGCGGCGGCTATGCGCAGGTGCTGCCGATGGAAGACATCAACCTGCATTTCACTGGCGATTTCCACGCCATCACCAGCGCGAATAACCTGCTGGCGGCGATGCTGGATAATCACATCTATTGGGGTAATGAGCTTGGCCTGGATGCGCGCCGCATTTCCTGGCGCCGTGCGATAGACATGAATGACCGTGCGCTGCGCGGCATCAATTCCTCATTGGGTGGTGTTGCCAATGGCTTCCCGCGGGAAGATGGGTTTGACATCACCGTCGCTTCCGAAGTGATGGCGGTGTTCTGCCTCGCGCGGGATGTGCCGGATTTGCAGGAACGCCTGGGCCGCATGGTGGTGGGGCAGACGCGCGATGGGCGGCAGATTACCGCGGCTGATCTGAAGGCCGATGGTGCCATGGCGGCGCTGCTGCGCGATGCTTTCGCGCCCAATCTGGTGCAGACGATTGAAGGTTCTCCCGCGCTGGTGCACGGCGGACCCTTCGCCAATATCGCCCATGGCTGCAATAGCGTTATGGCGACACGCCTGGGGCTGAAATTGGCTGATGTGGTCGTGACGGAAGCGGGCTTTGGCGCTGATCTCGGGGCCGAGAAATTCCTGGATATCAAATGCCGCCTGGCAGGGTTGAACCCTTCCGTCTGTGTGGTGGTCGCAACGGTGCGCGCGCTGAAGATGCATGGCGGGGTCGCCAAGGCTGACCTTGGGCGGGAAGATGTCGCGGCGGTGACGCGCGGTATCAGCAACCTTGCCCGCCATGTCGAGAATATGGGCAAGTTCGGCCTTCCGGTGGTGGTGGCGCTGAACCGCTTTACCTCAGACACGGATGCGGAAATTGCCGCGGTGCAGGCAGCGATCCGGGCGGCGGGGACGGAAGCCATTCTCTGCACCCATTGGGGTGATGGCGCGAAGGGTGCAGCGGAATTGGCGCGCGCCGTGCAAGCGCGCATCGCCGCGAAATCAGCGCGCTTCGCACCGCTTTATCCCGATGCCATGCCCTTGGCTGACAAGATCCGCACCATCGCACAGCAAATCTATCGCGCGCGCGATGTTGCGCTGCCGGCGGATGTGGCGAAGCGCCTCGCGCGGTTTGAGGAATTGGGCTTTGGCCATCTGCCGGTCTGCATTGCCAAGACGCAGTATTCCTTTAGCGCCGATCCAACCAAGCTTGGCGCGCCGGTGGATCATGTGCTGCCAGTGCGCGAAGTGCGGCTTTCCGCCGGCGCTGGTTTCATTGTTGCGGTCTGCGGGGACATCATGACCATGCCCGGCCTGCCGAGGCGCCCGGCGGCGGAGACGATTGGCCTGGATGGGGAAGGGCGGATTGAGGGTCTTTTCTGAGGGGTTCTTTCCGCCTAGCCTTTTTTTCGGAGGATTTGGCCATGCTCAACATCACGCCCCTGCACCCGCTTTTCGCCGCGCGCATTGAAGGCGTTGATGCGGCGCGCACCATTGCCGCGCCGGTCATGGCGGCGCTCCGCGATGCGCTGGACCGTTACGCGGTGCTGGTGCTGCCCGGCCAGCATTTGGATGATGCGGCGCAGATTGCCTTCAGCGAGGGGTTCGGCGCCTTGGAAATGACCCGCCCCGGCGCACTTGGCGCGGGCAGTGCGGTGATTGTGCTGACCAATATGGGCGCGGCTGGTGAGATTGTGGCGGCCAGCGATAAGCAACTGCTGAACAATAAAGCCAATCGGCATTGGCATCATGATTCCTCCTTCAAGCCTGTCCCGGCGCGGGCCTCGCTGCTCTCAGCGCGTGAGATTCCAAGCGCGGGCGGCAATACGGAATTCGCCTTCATGCGCGGGGCCTTTGCCGCGCTGGAGGCAGCCGAACAGGAACGGCTGCGCGGAATGGTAGCGCTGCATGATTTCGGCTGGTCACGCGGGCGGGTTGATCCTGCCTTGGTGACGGAAGCGGAAAAGACCCAACACCCGGCGGTGCGCCAAGCCGTGGTGC
>CAMCZJ010000064.1 GCA_945886995.1 Asaia bogorensis | reverse complement strand
CTTTCCGCTTTCCATCCTGGTGGCGCTTGGCAGGCGTTCATCCCTGCCCGCCATCAAGGTGCTTTGCGTGCTTTATGTTGAACTGATTCGCGGCGTACCACTGATCAGCCTGCTGTTTATGGCGAGCGTGATGTTCCCCCTGTTCCTGCCGGAGGGGATGAATATTGATAAGCTGCTCCGCGCGCAGATTGCCATCATCCTATTCGCCGGCGCCTATCTGGCGGAGGTTGTGCGCGGCGGGCTGCAATCCCTGCCAAAGGGCCAATATGAAGCGGCCGATGCCATGGGGCTTTCCTTTTGGCAAAAGACCGGGCTGATCATCCTGCCCCAGGCGCTGCGCATCGTCATCCCGCCCTTGGTCAATACCTTCATCGGCTTCTTCAAGGATACATCGCTGGTGCTGATCATTGGCATTTTCGACCTGCTGACTGCCGGCAAGACCGCCATTGTGGAACCCGCCTGGCAGGGCTTCGGCGTTGAGGTCTATGTCTTTATCGGCAGTATCTATCTGGTTTTCTGCTACGCCATGTCCAAATACAGCCGCGGGTTGGAGGCGGAATTGAACCGCCATCGCCGTCGCTGATCCCTTGGGAAAACAACATCATGAGCGCTTCCGCTGATCTTGCCCATATCGCTTCCGCCGCCAAGGCTGATGCTCCGCCTGCCATTGAATTGGCCAGCGTCAATAAATGGTTCGGCGCGCTGCATGTGCTGCGCGATGTGAACCTTTCCGTGGCCCCCGGTGAACGCGTGGTGGTTTGCGGCCCATCAGGTTCGGGCAAATCCACCATGATCCGCTGCATCAACCGCTTGGAAGTTCACCAGGAAGGCCGCATCGCGGTTGAAGGGATTGAACTGACCGATGATGTGCGGGCCCTGGATGCGATCCGCCGCGAAGTTGGCATGGTATTCCAATCCTTCAATCTTTTCCCGCATCTTACGGTGCTGGAGAATTGCACCCTGGCGCCCATCTGGGTGCGGCGCATGCCGAAGAAGGAAGCCGAAGAACTGGCGATGGAATTGCTCGCCCGCGTCAAAATCCCCGAGCAGGCGAAGAAATATCCGGGCCAGCTTTCCGGCGGGCAGCAGCAGCGCGTGGCGATTGCGCGTGCCCTTTGCATGCGCCCCAAGATCATGTTGTTCGATGAACCCACCTCGGCCCTTGATCCAGAAATGATCAAGGAAGTGCTGGATGTGATGGTAGAATTGGCCGGCACCGGCATGACCATGATGGTGGTGACCCATGAAATGGGCTTCGCCCGCCAGGTCGCGGACCGCGTGGTGTTTATGGATCAGGGTGAGGTGGTGGAAGTCGGCACCCCCGAACAGGTCTTCAACGCACCAAAGACCGACCGGCTCCAGCTATTCCTGAGCCAGATCCTGCGCGGGCATTGAATGCCCGCCATGCGCTGGGTGCGGGGCAGAAATCTTGCTTTCCAGCGGTGAAGGGGCAGAGTGCGCCGCAATGTTCCCCCCAAAGGCAGTCCAGACATGAACAGTCCAGCGGCTACCGACCGTAGCGCCCCCTCACTCGCCCTTATTCTGGGCGTTTTGGGCGTGGTCTATGGGGATATTGGCACCTCACCGCTTTACGCCATGCGCGCGGCGGCCAGCCATTTTGAGGATGGCGGTGTGGAGGCGTGGGAGGTTCTTGGCCTGCTCAGCCTGATCATCTGGTCGCTCATTCTGACCGTCACCGTCAAATATGTTGCCTTCGTGCTGCGCGCAGATAATCGCGGCGAAGGTGGTATTCTGGCGCTGATGGCGCTGGCGCAACGCAGCGTGGAAAATGCGCGGCTGCGCTGGGCCTTGGCGCTGATCGGCATTGCTGGCGCCTGTCTGTTTTTTGGTGATGGCATCATCACGCCTGCGATTTCCGTGCTTTCGGCGGTGGAGGGACTCAAGGTTGTCTCAC
The DNA here is from genome assembly GCA_945886995.1 of Asaia bogorensis. Taxonomy (GTDB): domain Bacteria; phylum Pseudomonadota; class Alphaproteobacteria; order Acetobacterales; family Acetobacteraceae; genus Neoroseomonas; species Neoroseomonas bogorensis_A. Next base: position 12,296 of record CAMCZJ010000064.1, on the reverse strand, counting down.
CACATCTGGAAAAAGCGGTGTTGCCCATTTCAGTGGTGATCCTGCTGGCGCTGTTTCTGGTGCAATATCGCGGCACGGCGAAAATGGGGGCGGTCTTCGGACCCATCTGTGCGGCCTGGTTCCTGGTGCTGGGGCTGCTTGGGCTTTGGGAAGTGCTGCATAATCCTGGCGTATTGGCTGCCATTTCGCCGCATTGGGCCATCACTTTCTGCCTGCATTACAAGTTCGCGGCCTTTATTGCCTTCGGTTCCGTGGTGCTGGCCGTGACAGGGGCCGAAGCGCTTTACGCCGATATGGGGCATTTCGGGCGACGCCCCATTCGCTGGGCCTGGATGGTGATTGTGCTGCCGGCGCTGGTGCTGAATTACCTGGGCCAGGGCGCGCTTTTGCTGCGCGATCCGGCCGCACTCGAAAACCCGTTCTTTCTGCTGGCGCCCGAATGGTTCCGCCTGCCTTTGGTGTTCTTGGCCACCGCCGCCACCATCATTGCAAGCCAGGCGATGATTTCGGGCGCCTATACCATTGCGCGGCAATGCGTGCAGCTTGGCTTCATGCCGCGGCTGGTGGTGCGCCATACCAGCGATACGGAAGAAGGCCAGATCTATATGCCGCAGGTGAATTTCGCCCTGCTGATTGGTGTGCTTATCCTGGTCGTGACGTTCCGGGATTCGGAACGCTTGGCGGCGGCTTATGGCATTGCGGTAACGGGCACCTTCGTTTGCACATCCTGCCTTGCCATGGTGGTGTTCCGCCGCAAATTCGGCTGGCCACTGCTTGCCGTGCTTGGCGTTTTCCTGCCGCTGCTGGCGCTTGATTTGGCGTTCTTCCTTTCCAACGTGCTGAAGATTCCCGAAGGCGGCTATGTGCCGCTGGTGCTTGGCGTTGTGCTTTTTGTCATGATGCTGACTTGGCATCGCGGGCGGGAATTGCTGTTCGCGCGCATCCGTCAGGATGGCTTGCCGCTTAAGTCCTTCATCGCGCGCCTGCCGCAATCGCGCACCGTGCGCGTGCCGGGGACGGCGGTGTTCATGACCAGCCAGGCCGAATTCCTGCCCGGCGCGCTACTGCATAACCTGAAGCACAATAAGGTTTTGCATGAACGCGTGCTGTTCGTGACAGTCGCGAATGAGGATGTGCCGCAGGTGGGTGCCGACCGCCGCCGGGCGGTTGAGGAATTGGCGCCAAATATCTATCGCATTTCGCTCCGCTACGGTTTTCAGGAAAGCCCCAATATCCCGCGTGAGCTTGAAGCGCTGGCGGAATTCGGCATTCCCTATGAACCCATGCAGACCTCCTACTTCCTGGGGCGGGAGACAGTGGTGGCGGCGGCGGTGCCGAAAATGTCGCGCTGGCGGCAATGGCTTTTCGTGGTGCTCAGCCGCAATTCGCTCTCAGCCACCGAATTCTTCCGCATCCCATCGGATCGCGTGGTAGAATTGGGCGTGAAGGTCGCGATCTGAAAATTGATGAGGGGTTTTCCCCTTTCGATGGGATGATCCGGAAGGGGCGGCGGGAGGAGGCGCGCATGGAACGGATGCTGGTGACACTCTCCTTGGCTGCGGGGCCAGGCTTCCCCGTGGGTTGCGTGGATCACCGCTACGAAATTGAGCTGGCGCTGGACGCAGCAGGGCAGCCGGATGGCAAGGCCTGGGAGGAAGACCCTGCGCCTTGGCGGGCGCGGCGCTACCGCCCGGAGGGGCAGCCCGAACAGGGTGATGTGCAATATGATGGGGAAAATGGCTGGTTCATCCGCTTCAGCGGTAGCCTGGCCGAGCGCTTTGACGCCCCTGAGGCCCGGTTTGATCCCGGCAGCAGCCCCATCCGGCCAGGGGAATATGTGACGATCACGGAACCCGATGGTGGGGTGTTTGATTATCGGATTGTGGGGGTAGGCAATGCCTGAGCTGGGCGCGCCAATCCGTTCGAACCCTTACGGAGCGTGAAATGCCCCTTTGCTGGTTGCTTGCGTGGCGGCGGTGGAGCGCGGACGCCATCTCAATAGTCGCGTGACGCATCGGAAAGAACGAGGGATGATGGACAATCCGGTTGACGCCGCGATCCGCCCAACTGATGATATCGCGCGTCTGCCGGGGCAAGGCTGGCGCAGAAAAACCTTTGCGAGGTGGTGCCGGGCGTAGCGCGCATTCTCAAGTGGCGCCATGTGTTCATGCGGTTTCGGAATGATTTTGGTTCTATGCAGGGAGATTTGAGGGATGAAGATAAACGTGATTGGCCAGAGGAATACCCTTGGTTTTGGCACTTTTTTCGGGGGATTTTGCGATCAGTTGAATAGATTTTCTTTTTTGGCGACAGTATTGACAGAGTATAACTTCCTTGCCCCGCAATTTGCCGAGAATCTGGTTCGGAATTCATCCCCCAGGGACATCAATATCTGGTTTTCCGGCTTCATGGAGCCGAACCTGAGCATGACCAAGGGGCGCAATGTGGTGTGGGCGATATTTGAACATGACAAGCTGGCGCCCGGTTTTGTGAATTGGCTGAATCACGCTGACCTTGTCTGGGCACCCAGCGCGTGGGCCAAGAATATCCTGCTTACCCATGGCCTGCCGGCCACGAAGGTGGCGGTAGTGCCGGCAGGGGTGGATGCCGAAATCTATCACCCCCATTGTCGCCCATGGAATGAAACGCAATCCCCGGCGAAATTCCGCTTCCTGATGCTTGGCAAGTTTGAAGAAAGGAAAGGCTATACGCAGCTCCTCGACGCGTTTGTGAAAGCTTTCGGCAAGAACCCCAAGGTGGAGTTACTCATCAAGGGGGACTACTTCATTGATGAGGAGCGCAAAGGCGCGATGCTCCATGATTTTGTCAAAAGCTACAACGCGCCCAATATCCGCCTGCTGACCGGTGCTGCGTCCCAGGAGGACCTTTTTGTTATCTACAACATTGCCGATGCCTTTGTTTTTCCGAGCCGCGCCGAAGGTTGGGGCCTTCCTTTGATTGAAGCCATGGCAACGGGCTTACCCGCCATTGCGACCAATTATTCAGGGCAAACCGAATTCCTTGGCCATTTGGAAGGGCTGTTCATGCCGGTTCGCCACAGCCTGGTACCGATTACCGATGTGGAGTTTCAGGGCCTTGTGATGGGCCATGATGGAGATTGGGGTCGCTGGGCGGAGGCAGATGTGGATGATCTTGCCAAAAAAATGCAGGATATGATTAAGGACTACCCTCAATGGCGGCACAATGCGCTTGAGGCGAGCCGCATTCTTCGTTCAAGATTTAACTGGGCGAATGCCGCCCATATAGCGCTGGAAAGCTTGATCACCAGTGGCATACTGCCCCACGTCAAGTTCCAGACACCGAATCGTATTTCGATGAGTTGATGGGCGCTTCCCCGATGGTGGAGCCAAGGGGAATCGAACCCCTGACCTCTTGAATGCCATTCAAGCGCTCTCCCAACTGAGCTATGGCCCCCCAGGGAAGAGGCGCGGTATTAGCGCCACCCGGGCGGCTCGGCAAGGGGGGAGGGTGTGACCCACCAAGCCAGTTTGCCGGCGCAGTAGATAGAGCCGTTCAAACCCCGCTTACTGCCTGATCCGTGACGGCGGCGCTGACCCCATCCCCTTCCCGCAGGGCGGATCAGGCGCTAGTGATCCAGGCGAAACGGCAAGCATTGGGGGCAAGGCCCATGAAGAAAATCTATCCGGATGCCAAGGCGGCGCTTTCCGGGCTTTTGCGCGATGGCATGGTGATCCATTCCGGCGGCTTCGGGCTTTCCGGCATTCCGACCCTGCTGATCGAAGCCATCCGCGATTCCGGCGTGAAGGACCTGACTGTGGTCTCCAACAATGCCGGGGTGGATGATGCGGGGCTTGGCCTGCTGCTGAAGACCCGCCAGATCCGCAAAATGATCTCAAGCTATGTTGGCGAAAACGCCGAATTCGCCCGGCAGTATTTGGCCGGCGAGCTTGAGATTGAATTCAACCCGCAGGGCACTTTGGCCGAGCGTATTCGCGCCGGCGGGGCGGGCATTCCGGCCTTTTTCACGAAAACCGGCGTTGGTACCGAAGTCGCCAAGGGCAAGGAAACCCGCGACTTTGATGGCGAGACCTTTGTGATGGAACGCGGCATTGTGGCCGACCTTGCCATCATCCACGCCTATATGGGCGATCACGAAGGCAATCTGGTCTATCGAAAGACCGCGCGTAACTTCAACCCCATGATGGCGACCGCAGCGCGCGTCACGGTCGCGCAGGTGGAACACCTGGTCCGCCCAGGGGAGATGGACGCGGACCACATCCACACGCCGGGTATCTTCGTCAAACGCATGATCACCTGCCCACCTGGCTACGAAAAGCGCATTGAACAGCGCACTGTCCGCAAGCACGCGCCCGCCGCCGCGGCCGGCGCTGAGTCCCAGGGATAAGGAGAAAAACCATGGCCTGGAACCGCGATGAAATGGCCGCCCGTGCGGCGCGCGAATTGCAAGATGGCTTCTATGTGAACCTTGGCATCGGCATTCCGACGCTGGTCGCCAATCATGTGCCTGCCGGCTTCAATGTCCAGTTGCAAAGTGAAAACGGCATGCTGGGCCTTGGCCCCTTCCCTTACGAGGGCGAGGAAGATGCCGATCTGATCAATGCCGGCAAGCAGACGATTACGCAGTTGCCCACCAGTTCCTTCTTCGATTCCGCGCAATCCTTCGGGATGATCCGCGGTGGGCATATTGACCTTTCCATCCTGGGTGCCTTGCAGGTGGCGGAAAATGGCGACCTGGCCAATTGGATGATCCCGGGCAAGATGGTGAAGGGCATGGGCGGCGCGATGGACCTGGTTGCCGGCGTCAAGCGCGTGATTGTGCTGATGGAACATACCGCTGGCGGCAAACCCAAGCTGCTCAAGCAATGCGGCCTGCCGCTGACTGGCAGCCGCGTGGTGGATATGGTGATCACCGATCTTGGCGTTTTCGAAATCGCCCGGCGCGGCACAGCGGCGATGAAGCTGATCGAACTCGCCCCCGGCGTGACCGAGGCCGAAATGCGCGAAAAGACGGAAGCGGATTACATGGTGGCGCTCCCAAAATAGCGCTTTCGCCCCGTTTTGCGGCCAAAATCATGCCCGTGCCGGGATCGCGCTTGACCCGGCGGGGGCATGGGATCATTTTGCGCCCCAATCTTGAACCCGGGCGAGCTTTGCGCCCTACAATTGAGGCCCGATGCCCAAAGAAGATATGATGGAGTTCAGCGGAGAGGTGGTGGAGCTTCTGCCCAACGCCATGTTCCGCGTGAAACTCGATAATGACCACATGGTCCTGGCGCATACCAGCGGGAAGATGCGCAAGAACCGCATTCGCGTGCTGGCCGGGGATCGCGTCAATGTTGAAATGACGCCCTATGATCTGACCAAGGGCCGCATCACCTTCCGCTTCAAGTAACGCAGCGCACATGGATGCCGCGCGCTTGCCGCTGGTATTGGCGAGCGCCAGCCCCCGCCGCCTGGTTTTGCTGGCGCGGCTAGGCATCACGCCTGCGCACGTGATTGCCACCGATATTGATGAAACGCCTTTGAAGGCCGAAAAGCCACGTGCCTTGGCCGCCCGGCTTTCGCTCGCCAAGGCGGAAGCGGCGGTACCCTTGGCTGAAGGTGCAATGATCCTGGCTGCCGATACGGTGGTGGGCGTTGGCCGGCGCATCCTGCCAAAAGGTGAGACTGAGGCCGAGGCGCGGCATTGCCTCGCGCTGCTGTCTGGCCGGCGGCATTGCGTGACCACGGGCGTGGTGCTGGCTTTGCCGGATGGGCGGCGCGTTCAGCGGCTGGTCGAAACCAACGTCACCTTCCAGCGCCTGACTGCAGCGCAGATGGAAGACTACATCGCTTCCGGCGAATGGCAGGGCAAGGCCGGCGCCTATGCCATCCAGGGCCGGGCAGAGGCTTTCACGCGCTTCATCTCGGGCAGCCATTCCAATGTGGTCGGCCTGCCCTTGTTTGAAACCGCCCAAATGCTGCGGGGGATTGGGTGGCTGAAGCCCTGATCCTGGCCGAGGCCTCGCCGGGCGAGGTTCGGACCGCTCTGCTGCTGGCGGGCCGGCTGGCGGAAGCCTGGGTGGAACGCCCCGCGCGGCCTGATGGGGTTGGGGATTTGCAGCGCGGGCGCGTGGTGGCGATCTCGGCTGCCATGTCGGGCGCCTTTGTGGCGCTGGCGGGCAATGAAACGGGCTTCCTGCCCGAAAGCGCCGCCAGCGCGCCGCGCCAGCCGATCAAACAGGCGGTGCAGGAAGGGCAGATTTTGGGGTTGCGCGTGACGCGCGCCGCGCAGGGGGGCAAGGGGCCAAGGCTTTCCGCCCTGCTGACGGATGCGGAAGCCGCGCTGATTGCCGCCGCACCGCAAGGTGCACCACGGATGGTGGCGCGCGGGCCATGCGCGGCAGAGCGCTTGGCCACACGTTATCCCAACGCTGTGATTCGCGTGGCCGGCGCAGCGCTTGTGGCGCGGCTGCGCCCGGTGCTCGGTGATCGGGTGCAGGCGCAGCATGGGGCGGTGTTCGACGAGGAGATTGAGGGCGAATTCGCCGCCTTATCCGAAAGCGCCGTGCCTTTGCCGGGCGGCGGCGTGCTGCATATCCAGACCACACGCGCGCTGACGGCGCTTGATGTGGATAGCGGTGGCACTGGCGATGCCCTGGCGCGCTTCAACGAAACAGCCTTGCCTGAAATTGCGCGTCAGATCAGGCTGCGCAATCTCTCGGGTGCGATTTTACTGGATGTGGCGGGGCTTTCCGCCAAGCGTCGCCAGGCCTTGCTTGAACCGCTCCGTGCCGCGCTGGCGCCGGATAGGCTCGCACGGCTTGTCGGGCTTACCGGGCTTGGGCTGTTTGAGATAGTGCGCGACCGCATCCACCCGCCCTTGGCCGAAACCCTGCACACGCCCTTGGCGGAAGGCTTGGCCGCCTTGCGACAGGCAGCGCGTGATGCGGCGGCGCGCCCTGCTCAGCGCCTCATGCTGGAAGCGCGGCCGGAGGTGATCGCGGCCTTGCGCGACCTGCCAGGCGCCCTGGAAGAATACGCCGCGCTCACCGGGCATGGGCTGGAATTGCGGAGCGTGGCATCAGGCACAGCACAGATACGAGAGGTGCCGCGTGACTGACACTGAAAGAAAACCGCGTCGCCAGCGCTGCCCCGTTTGTGGCCGCGCCCCCGCGCCAGACCAGCGCCCCTTTTGTTCCGACCGTTGCCGGCAGGTGGATTTGGGCCGATGGATGACCGAAGCCTATGCGATTCCAGCCGCCGTCACGCCGGAAGAGGAAGAGGATTAGCCCTTCCCGATCGCGCAAACCCGGCCTAGCCTTCCTCAAAATCATGCAGAGGAAAGGTTCATGGAAGAATTCGACTATGTGATTGTCGGCGCAGGTGCCGCAGGTTGCGTGCTGGCCAATCGGCTGACGGCTTCGGGCAAGCATAGCGTTGCCATTCTGGAAGCAGGCGGCAAGGACAATAACATCTTCATCAAAATCCCAGCCGGCTTCAACAAAACCGTCTATAATCCGAAGCTGAATTGGGGTTATGAAACCGCACCTGGCCCCTACATTGACAATCGAAAAATCCCCTTCCCGCGCGGCAAGGTGTTGGGTGGTTCGGGTTCCATCAATGGCCATCTTTATGTGCGCGGCCAATCCGCCGATTATGATATGTGGGCGCAGCTTGGCTGCCGTGGTTGGGCTTGGGATGATGTGCTGCCCTATTTCAAGCGCGCGGAAACCCGCGGCAATGGCGGCGGCGATCCCACCGTGCGCGGCAATAACGGCCCGCTTTCCATCGAAGATCAGCGCGACCCGCATGAGCTTTCCGCAGCCTATATGGCAGCGAATGAAGCGCTGGGGCTGAAGCGCACGCCGGATTACAATTCAGGCGATCAGGAAGGTACCTTCCTGTATCAGCAAATGATGCGCGGTGGCCGGCGCTGGAGCCCGGCTGATGCTTACCTCCGCCCTGCCCTGTCGCGGCCCAATCTGAAGCTGATCCAGCGCGCCTTGGCGGAAGCGATTGTCTTTGAAGGCAAGCGCGCGATTGGCATTCGCTATACGCAGGAAGGCAGTGCCCCCATCACCATCCGCGCGCGGCGCGATGTGATCCTTGCGGGTGGTGCGATCAATACGCCGCAGCTTTTGCAAATCTCGGGCATTGGTGATCCGGAATGGTTGTCTGGTATTGGCGTTGATGTTGTCCATGCGCTGCCAGGGGTCGGCAAGAATCTGCGCGACCATTACGCCACCCGGGTTTCCGCGTTGGTGAAAGGGGCGGGTTCGCTCAATGAACGATCACGCGGTGTGCGTTTGGCGATTGAGGTGCTGCGCTATGCCTTCACGCGCAAGGGCTTGCTGACGGCAAGCCCAAGCCATGCCGGCGGCTATATGAAAACGCGTGAAGGCTTGGCAACACCGGACATGCAGCTTTACTTCGCGCCGGCCAGTTACCCGACCGGGCGTTATGGCGTGACAGATTTGGATACGCGGGCGGGCATGACGCTTGGCTGTTCGCAACTCCGCCCCGAAAGCAAGGGCTGGCTGAAGGCGCTTTCGGCGGATCCGCGCGCAAAACCGGAAATCCAGCCGAATTACTTGCAAGCGCAAATGGACCGCGACGCCTTGGTGGCGGCGATGAAATACATGCGGCAATTGCTGCATACGCGCCCCTTGGCAGATTACGTGATTGCCGAGAATTTCCCGGGCGCTTCGGTGCAGACCGATGATGAATGGCTGGCCCATGCGCGGGCGACGGGTTCCACCACCTATCACCCGATCGGGTCCTGCAAAATGGGGATTGATCCCATGGCGGTGGTGGACCCTGCTTCCATGAAGGTGATTGGGCTTGAGGGGCTGCGTGTTGCGGACGCTTCCTGCATGCCCACCATGGTTTCCGGCAATACCTATGCCGCCACCAATATGATTGCCGAAAAAGCCGCTGATTTGATCGCGGCATAACATACAGGGAGAACGCAGATGAGGTTCCAGGATCAAGGCGTATTGATCACAGGTGCTGCCAGCGGCATTGGCCGACAGCTGGCAATCGCCTTCGCTGAAGAAGGCGCGCGGCTGGCAATCGCCGATATTGATAAGGCCGCCGTGGAAGCAACCGCGGCGGATATCCGCAAGCGCGATGGCGAAGCCCATGCCTTTGTGCTGGATGTGGTGAAGCCCGATGCGGTGCGTGATTTCATTACGGGTGCTGAGGCCGTGCTTGGCCGGCTGGATGTGCTGGCGAATTGCGCCGGCGTGCGTGAAATCAGCCCGCTGCTCGATCTTTCATTTGAGGATTGGCAGCGCACCATGAGCATCAATGTAACCGGCAGCTTCCTGCCGTCACAAGCCTTTGCGCGGCGGTTGATTGCGATGGGCAAGCCCGGGCGGATTGTGAATATCGCCTCCACGCTCGGGTTAGTAGCCACGCCGGAACGCGTGGCTTACGTGACATCGAAGCATGCAGTGGTGGGGCTCACCAAGGCGTTGGCGATGGAATTGGCGCCGCGTGGCATTCGCGTGAATGCGGTGGCGCCGGGCGTGATCCGCACGCCGATGACGGAACGCTATTTCCAGGATGCGGATGTCGCGCGGAAAATTCAAGAACTTCACGCCATGGGGCGGTCAGGTGAAACCCAGGAAGTGGCCAATGCCATGATGTTCCTGGCGAGCGAAGAAAGCTCCTTCACCACGGGCGCGGTGCTGACGGTGGATGGTGGTTGGACGCTGGGCAAAAAAATGACGTGAAGCGGTAAGGCGGCGCTTACTTGACCAATAAGCGCCGCACCACCCAGCCACCCACACCGCAAAACGCCACCACCAGGGCCATCGGCAGCGCGGTACCATCCTGCAGCGCGCCCAGCGCCACACCGGCCAACGCACCCGCGCCAAATTGCAGCGTGCCCATCATGGCCGAAGCATTGCCCGCAATCGCGCCATGCGGCGCCATGGCGCGGGCGGCAGTCAGTGGCATCACTGCGCCGATCATGGAAACATAAACAAAAAGTGTGGCGACAATCGCGGCAAAGCCCCCAACCCCCGTAGTGGTAACAACAAGCAGCGCCAGCCCTGAAAAAGCACTGACACTGACTGCAATGTTGAGCATCCGCGCAGGTGGCACACGATCCACGAGCCGTGCAGTGATTTGCCCTGCCAGCATAATCCCAATGGCATTGGCGCCGAAGTAGAAGCCATATTCTTCTGGCCGCAGGCCATGCAAACCCATGAACACGAAAGGCGAACCAGTAATATAGGCGAACATACCCCCGATCACGAGGCCACCTGCAAGCGCGTGCCCCATGAAATGGCCATCACCCAATAAGCGCCGCCAGACGCCAAGAACCTGGCGCAAGCCATCACGCCGGCGGCGTTCGGCGGGTAGAGTCTCAGGCAGGAAAAGCGCAATCACCAACAGCAAAATCGCGCCGTAAGCCGCAAGACACAGGAATATCCCGCGCCAGCCTATCACACCCAAAAGCGCGCCGCCGATAATGGGTGCGATGATGGGCGCCACACCCATCACCAGCATCAACTTCGCCATCAGCCGTATCGCGCCACGTTCATCCGCAACATCGCGCACCACCGCGCGGGAAATCACCATGCCGGTGCAACCGCCAAGCGCCTGCATCAGCCGCGCGGCGATAAGGCTTTCGATATTGGGCGCAAGCGCACAAATCAGCGACGCTACCGTGTAAACGCCAAGCCCGATGAATAGCGGCAGGCGCCTGCCATAGCGATCCGCGATTGGCCCGTAAAAGATCTGCCCAAGCGCCATGCCAAGGAAAAACACCGCAAGGCTCGCCTGAGCCGCCCCCGCCGTGGTGCCGAGCGCCTGGCCCAGCATCGGAAGCGCGGGCAGATACATATCAATCGAAAACGGCCCAATGGCCGCCATGGCGCCCAGGATGAAGGGCAGGCGCTTTTGCGGAATGCTCACGCCCTCAGATTTCGGGCGATGCTGCGAGCGCTTCCGCCGCCAGCTTGAGCGCGGCTTCCACGGCAACGCGCCCTTCGGGCGAAAGTGGCGCTTGCGGCAATATAGGATCACCAACAGCAAAACCTTGGATTTGCAAGGCACCCTTGATGCAGGCAGCGAGGGAATGCGCCGCAAACAATTCATTCACGCGCCACAGCGCGCGTTGCAGCGCCATGGCCGCATCCCAATGCCCGGCGCGGCAAAGCTCATAAAGCCGCACGCTTTCGCGCGGAATGGCGCAAGCCGGCCCCGCCATCCAACCCTTGCCGCCAATCATCATCACCGCCGCCGGAATATGGGCGGAAGCCGCAAAAACACCGATGCGCCCTTCCGTACGGTTCAGGATGGAAAGCAAGCGCCCGGTATTGGTCGAGGCATCCTTGATCAGGCAAATGCGCGGATGGTGCGAAAGCTTTTCAATCGCCGGCAGCGAAAGATCAGAACGCTGAAAATTCGGATTGGTGTAAAGCACCGTCGGCAATTCGGTGGCATCCGCAATGGCGGTGAAGTATGAGATCACCGCCGCATCATTCAACGGGAAATAGGCTTCCAAAATCGCCAGGATACCATCCGCCCCAATCGCCGCGTAATCGCGCGCCTGGCGTTCCGCATCGGCAATCGTGGTCGCGGCGACACCCGCCACCACTGGCACGCGGCCCGCAGTTTGGGACACGACGATTTGCACAATCCGCCGCCGTTGCGCCAAATCCAGATAGGCGAATTCACCTGTGCTGCCCAAGGGCGTCAGCCCATGCACGCCGGATGCGATCAAATGATCCACCAGCCGGCGCAATTCCGCTTCCAGCACCGTACCATCGGGGGCAACGGGCGAAACCAGATAGGGGAAAACCCCATGAAATTCCTGCATGATCGGCTATTCCCTACTGCGCCCGCGCTTGCGCGCGCAGCACATGCTTTTGGATCTTGCCTGTCGAGGTCTTCGGCAATTCCGCAAACACAATATGGCGTGGCAGCTTGAAGGCGGCCAAATGCTGGCGCGCGAAATTGATCAACTCCTCAGGCGTTGCCGTCATGCCGGGCTTCAATTCCACAAAGGCGCAGGGCGTTTCACCCCATTTTTCATCGGGCTTCGCCACCACCGCCACCACGGCAACGGAGGGATGCTTATAGAGCGCATCTTCCACTTCAATGCTGCTGATGTTTTCCCCACCCGAGATGATGATATCCTTCGACCGATCCTTGAGCTGAATATACCCATCTGGATATTTCACCGCTAGGTCGCCGGTATGAAACCACCCGCCAGCAAAGGCGGATTGCGTGGCGGCGGCGTCCTTCAGATAGCCCTTCATGACAACATTGCCGCGCATCATCACCTCGCCCATCGT
>CAMCZJ010000063.1 GCA_945886995.1 Asaia bogorensis | reverse complement strand
GCTGAAGCACATTCCCTTCTATGCCAAATGGTATCGTTTCCAGCTTCTTTGGGCGTCCGCCGATGGAATGCATGCGTCGCTCCATAAGGACCCGAATTGGGATCAGCCCGCGCAATCGCTCAATGCCACCAATCAAAAGCTGCGAGAGGATGTCATCGGCTATATAAAAACGCAGATCGGCAATCGCACGGATTTGCTGGAGAAAGTCGTGCCGCCCTATCCGCCCTATGGCAAGCGCATGCTGCGCGATAATGGCTGGTACAAGATGCTGACGGCGCCGAATGTGGAACTGATCACCACACCCATTGCGCGCATCACCAAAGATGGCGTGGAAACCAAGGATGGCCAGCAGCATCCTGCCGATGTCATTATCATGGCAACGGGTTTCGATGGCGCCAAGGCGCTCGGTTCCTTCGAGATTTTTGGCCGCGATGGTGTTTCCGTTCGCGCGCTTTGGGGCGAGGATGATCCGCGCGCCTTTCTTGGAATCACCGTGCCGCGCTTCCCGAATTTCTTTATGCTGTATGGGCCGGGCACGAATCTCGCGCATGGCGGAAGTGCCATGTTCCATTCGGAATGCCAGGTGCGCTACATCATGCAGGCCATTCGCGAAGTGGTGGAAAGTGGTGCCCGCAGCATCGAAATCCGCGAAGATCGCTGCGATGCCTATAATGAATTCCTGGATGCGACACACGCGCGCATGGTCTGGACGCATCCGGGTGTTGGCAGCTGGTACAAGAACAAGGCGGGCAGGGTGGTGACCAATTCACCCTTCCGCCTGGTGGATTATCGGCGCATGACGGAAAACCTTGATCCTGGCGATTATGTTATTGCGTAGCGCCTGATCCGCGTAGGTGGAATCACCGAAGCGGTGAATCAGCCGCTCAAATACGCCCCCATGTCTCCAGGAAACGATCAATATCCGCCTCATCATTATAGACATGCGGGCTGATGCGGATACGCCCCAGCCGTGGCGCGACATGCGCGCCCGCTGCCGCGAGCTTTTCCACCAGCCCTTCCGGCATGCCACCTGGGAAGGCGATGCTCAGGATATGCGGTACGCGAAAGCGCTTTTCGGTCAGCACCGCGCCTTGGGCCGCCAAGCCCTCCGCCAGCCGATCCATCAGCACGCCAAGCCTTTCGCTGATCGCACCCGGGCCCCATTCAGCCATCATCTCCATGCCCACTGCCGCCATTTCCAATGAAATGAAATGGTCCCGTTCCCCCATGTCAAAACGCCGCGCGGTGGGGGCGAAGCCAGTATCCTTCAAATAAGGCGCGGCTTCTGAGGCAATGGCGCGGCGGCCAAAGCCGGTTTGTTCCAGCGGCACACCTTCCTGCCGGCGCTTGGCGATATACATGAAAGCGCGCCCATAGGGGCCAAGCACCCATTTGTATGTCGGGAAAATCAGGAAGTCGGGGTCAAGCTCAGCCATATCCAGCGGCGTGACGCCGGCGCCATGGGTCGCATCCACCAGCAAAGCGGCACCGCGCGCGCGTAAGGCCGGCGCAATGGCGGCGATATCAATCACGCCCCCATCCGCCCAATGTACTGAGGAGATCGAGGCAAGCGAAACAGGCGCCGCAACGGGCCGCGCAATCGCTTCCAGCACCGCCGATGTCCAATCACCATTGGCCGGACGGCGAACTACCTCCACCGCAAAACCCTGGGCCGCCGCGCGCGTCATCCATTCCAGCACGGGGGAGGAATGATCATCCTCAATCAACAGAACCCGCGTGCCAGCCGGTGGGGCGAAAAGCTTGCCTGCCACCGCAACGCCGTAAGAGACCGAGGGGATCAGCGCCACATCATCCGTGGCCGCGCCAATCAGCGCCGCCGCAGCCGCGCGCGTGCGTTCATGCTGCGCGCGGGCAAGCCCCGGGTCCACTGCCCAGGGGCGTGCCTTACGGTCCACCCCCGCATGCCCTGCGGCCTGAACGGCACGTGGCAGCGGGCTCCAGGAAGCCGCATTCAGGTAGCAGACATCCCGCGGGATATCGAAAGCGTCGCGTTGGCTGGGCAGCATGGCGGGGTTCCTTGGCGTCGAAAGGCGCGGACACCAAAGCTTAAGGGCAGTTCGCCTATCTGGGAAAGTCGGCACCTGCGCCCCCAGTTTCCCTTGAGATTTTGCGCTGAATGTTGGACAAACGCCCCCGAGGAAGAGGTACCCCAATGTCGGACACCAAAGGTTTTGCGCGCATCTACCAGCAGGCGAAATCCGCCATGCAATCAGGCCGTGCCGGCCAGGCCGGCTGGGTGCTGAGCTTTGTCCCAAGTGAGGCTCAGCGCGCCGATCAATTGGTGGGATGGTATGGCTCCGCCGATACGACAAAGCAGGTGACGCTGCAATTTGAAACCCGCGAACAGGCAATTACCTATGCCGAGGCGCAGGGCCTGCGGTATGAAGCGGAAGCGCCGGCCAAGACAGCGGGACAAATCAAGCCCAAGGTCTATGCCGATAATTTCAAGTTTGGCCGGCACGAGAATTGGTCGCATTAAGCCTGCCTGATCAGGGCGCCCTTAGCTCAGTTGGATAGAGCAACAGCCTTCTAAGCTGTGGGTCGGTGGTTCGAATCCACCAGGGCGCGCCACTCCCTCAGGCCCCATCCCCGCTGGCCCGATACCAAGCGGCAATCTCATCCCCCTGCATGAAGGCCACGCGCGGGTTCGCCGCCAGTTCCGCAAACAGCGCGGCCAGCGCAGCAATGCGATGCGGCACGCCTGAAATATAGGGATGGATCGCAATGCACATGATTTTCACGCCGGCAGAAGCTTCAGCCTCTGCGATCAGGCGTTTCGCTTGCAGCCTGGCGCGGCGGGGCAATTCTTCCTCATCATGATGCTGGATCATCACCACCGGAATGTCATTCAGCTCCACCGAATAGGGGAGCGACAGGATATCTCCATGGCGCGTTGCCACGCGCGCGGGCAGATCATCCACAACGAAATCGCCAAGCCAGGTAATGCCGGCTTCGGCCAGCAGATCGGGTGTTTCTAAGGTTTCCGTCAGCCCCGGCCCCAGCCAGCCATGGCAGGCGTGGCCCGTGAAATCGGTGATGGTCTTCACCGTGCGTGTGATGGCGTCCCGCTGATCGGGCATTTTATGGGTTGGCACCTGCACCCAGCCATGGCCCATGAACTCCCATCCCGCATCCCGTGCCGCCGCAGCGACGCGTGCATAGGCGCCAATCACGCTGCCATTGATGGACAGCGTCGGGCGAATGGTGTGGCGCTGGAACATCTCCAGAAAGCGCCAAAAGCCAACGCGCATACCATATTCATGCCAAGCCCAATTTGGCAGATCGGGTTGCAAGACAGCAGCGGTGGGCGCCACCAAAACCTGGCGCGGCATCGGGTTTTCAATCAACCAATTCTCAATATTCACCACCGGCCACAGGATCAGCTTCTGCCCACCAGGCAGCGCATGCTTGGGCCGGTCAGCGGGTGCCGTGTAGCGCAGCCTTGCAACAGGTTCGGTCATGCCGCCTTCTTTCCATGATGGCTATGCAGACGCGCCGAAAGATCACGCCGCACGGCATTGAATTCGGGGGAGGAAACATCGCGCGGGCGCGGCAATTCGATGCGATGTTCACTCGCAATCCGCCCCGGGCCGGGTTCCATCACCACCACACGATCCGCCAGGAAAATCGCCTCCTCAATCGAATGGGTCACGAAAAGCACGGTGAGCTTGGTGCGCTGCCAGATATCCAGCAATTCATCCTGCAAGCGTTCGCGCGTCATGGCATCAAGGGCGCCGAAGGGTTCATCCATCAGCACCATCTCGGCATCATTGGCCAGCACGCGGGCAATCGCTACGCGCTGCTTCATGCCACCTGATAACTGATGCGGATAGGCATCGGCGAAACGCGTCAGCCCCACCATATCCACGAACCGATCCACCAGGGCGCGTAGTTCCGGCTTCGGCACCCCGCGTGACGCCGGGCCGAAGCCGATATTCTGCCGCACGGAAAGCCAGGGAAACAGCCCGTAATCCTGAAACACCATACCGCGATCCGGCGCGGGGCCAGCGATGGGCTTGTCCCACATCAAAGCCTCACCAGCGCTGGGCGGCTCGAAGCCCGCGACAATGCGCAGCAAGGTGGATTTGCCGCAGCCTGAAGCGCCGATCAGGCAGACGAATTCGCCCTTATGCACCACAAGATTGGCATCGCTCAGCGCTTCGATGCGCTGGTCATTGAGTTCATAGACCTTGCCGACATGGCGCAGATCAAGAATGGGAAGCTCAGCCATGGTGTGAAGGGCTCCAGCGCAGCAAACGGTTCATGATGGCAACAACGATGCGGTCAGAAATGAAGCCGGCAATGCCAATCACGATCATGCCGCAAATAACCAATTCGGTGCGCGACAAGGTGCGGCCATCCATGATCACGGCGCCAAGCCCCTGCGGCACGCCGGTCATCTCGCCCACCACAATCACGAACCAGGCAAGCCCCAAGCCAAGCCTTAGCCCGGTGAAGATGGAAGGCAGCGATGCCGGCAGCACCACGCGGAAGAATTGCGCCGTGCCGGAACAGCCGAGCATGGAAGCTGCTTCGAACAAGCGCTTTTCCACGCTCCGCACGCCAAACACCGTATTCAACAAAATAGGGTAGAACGCCCCCAGGAACACCAGAAAAAAGGCTGACCGCGGCCCAAGCCCGAACAGGATCATGGAAAGCGGCAGCCAAGCCGTCACGGGAATGGGGCGCATCAATTGCAGGAAGGGATCCAGCAGCGCGCGGATCTGTTCATTGCGCCCGATCAGTAGCCCAAGCGGTACCGCTACAAGCGCGGCGAGTGCGAAGCCGCCATAAACCCGCGTCATGGAAGCAAACAGGTGGATATGCAGTGTGGCGGAAAACGCATCATCCCAAATGCCGCCAACCGCGAAATCCACCATATATTCAGCAACATCGGCGGGCGAGGGGATAAGCCGCGTCATCCCCGCCTTTACCGCCAAATGCCAACCCAATAGCAGGGCCAGCGGTACCACGAGCGCGAGCAGAACAGCTTTCAGCCGCGGCCAGATCATCCCCCCTGGCCGAGACTTCTTTTCCCCCGCCGATCCTTCGGCGGCTACACTCGCGCTCATCACCAAAACCTTCAGGAAGTCGCGACTTCGTTGGAAAAGCGCGGGTTCAGGAATTTGTCGAAATTCGGCAAGGCGCGGATTTGGCGCATTTCCAGCATCTGCTGGGCATAGGCGCGGGCCTGCGTCATCACCGTATCGTCAAGCTTCCATGTGTATTCGACATTGTTTTCGGCCAAGGCGCGGTCAACAGCAGCGCGCGGCGCACCCAGAATGCGCACAGTCGCTTCCGCCACTTCCGCCTTGTTCGCCATCATGTGTTCACTGGCCCGGCGATGAATGCCGAGCATGGTCCGAACCAAAGCCGGGTCTTGCGCGATCATGGCTTCCGATGTGGCGAAAATCATGTTGAGGCCACCCATGGCGGTGCCATAGGGGTATTCCACCAATTCACCGACACCAGAGGAAAGCGAAAGCCCAGGCCCCGGTTCCGCCCCCACATAGGCATCAATATCGCCGCGCGAAAGCATGGCGTTCATTTCACCAAAGGGCACGCGCACGCTGGTGATATCGCGCACCGTCATGCCGTTCTGGCGCAGCCGTTCCAGGATAAACACTTCCTGGGTGGAGCCCGGCCAAATGGCAACACGCTTCCCGCGCAGCCCGGCAATGTCGCGAATGCCAGACCCGGCCTTGGCAATCACGCCCATCCCGCGATTGCAGAAGGCGCCAACCACCACCACCGGTTCACCTGCCGCCGCGCCAAGCGTGGCAGCCGCAATGCCGAAGCCGCCAAAGTCAACGCTGCGCGTCACCACGGCATTCTTGCCATCGGTCGGGCTATCAAAGGTGATGATTTCAATATTCAGCCCCGCCGGCGCGAAGCGCTGATAGAAATGCGGTGTCATTGAATGGATCAGACGGAGCGATCCCATCTTCACCGTGCGCGGCGCTTGTGCGCGTGCGATGGAAGGGGCGGCGAGGGGGGCGAGCGCAATTGCACCCAGAAGATGACGACGTTGCATCATGAATTCTCCTTTGTTGAAGCCTCAAGCGGGGGTTGCAAGACTGGCGAGGAAGGCGCGCCAGCCACCAAAACGGGTAATATCCTCAGCACCCTGCAAGCCTTCCGGTTCCACCAGAAAACCCTTGGGCCGGGTGCCATCGGCCAAAAGCAGCGTGCCAATGCCAAGCGGCGCCGGAATGCGAGAGACGAAACGGCCAAAGCCGTCATCGGGCAAAGCCCAAACTTCGGTCGCAATTGCAGCACCAGTGCCAGCGGCAACACGCAGCAAGCCAGGCCGGCGCGGCGGGCCACCTGCCAGCGCATAAAGCCGGTAGCAGGGCTCGGTCAGCACCGCGTGGCGCAGAACGCCACCTTCGGTCAGCAATTCGTGATTGAGCGGCAGGCCAGAAAGATGCGCGCCCACAACAACAATTTCGATCATGCGGCCACCGCCTTTTCTGCTGCCGCCTGACGGCGCGTGAATTCCAAAGCCAGTGCCATCAGCGCCGCATCCGTGCCGCGCGGGCCAATCAGCGTTATGCCTGCGGGCAACCCATCGGGGCGCTTCGGCCCCGGCACCGCCAATGCAGCCAGATCAAGCAGATTGACGAAATTCGTATAGACACCAAGCCGCGCATTGGGCGCAAAGGGGTCCGCGGCCAGCGCCGCCAGCGTCGGGAAGCAGGGCACGGAAGGCACGACCAACACATCATGCGCCGCAAAGAAATCCTCAGCCACGCGGCGATACTCGGCAAGTTTATACATGCCACGAAACGCATCCACGGCGCTGAAGCCGCCCGCGCCATCAATGATTTTCTGCGTCACCGGATGCAGTGCGCCGGGACGGGCGCGCGCAAAATCACCGAAAGCCGCCGCGCGTTCGGCAACCCATGGGCCTTCATAAAGCAGCTTTGCGGCATCGAGCATTTCGGTAATCGCGGCTTCCTGCGCCGAAGGCAGCAAGCCCAAAGCCGCCACCCAGGCCGCGCGCCCGGCCGCATCATCCAAATGCGTATCCGCCGCGCGTGGGATTGCGATGCGCGTCGGCACCACGCCCGGTTCCTGCCACACAATCGGTCGGCTGAAAGGATCAGCGCGATCCTCACCCGCCAAAGCGCCAAAGCTAGCCCAGGCATCTTCAAGGCAAGTCGCGAAGACAGACACGCAATCCAAGCTGCGACACGCCGGCACCACACCGCGCGTAGAAACGGCGCCGACTGATGGCTTCAGCCCGACAATCCCATTCAGCGCCGCCGGCACGCGCCCAGACCCCGCCGTATCCGTACCCAGCGCCAGCGTCACGATCCCGCGCGCCACCGCGACGGCGGAACCGGATGATGACCCGCCCGGCACGTGGTCAGGCGAAGCCGCATTGCGCGGCACTGGATAGGGGGTACGCACGCCAACCAGCCCGGTCGCGAATTGATCCAGATTGGTCTTGCCCAGAATGATGGCGCCCGCCGCGCGCAAGCGGCGCACCACTTCGGCATCCTCATCCGGAATATGGCTGAACGCCGGGCAGGCTGCCGTCATGGGCCGTCCGGCCAGAGCGATGTTATCCTTCACCGCCACTGGCAGGCCCCAAAGCGGGAAGGCAGCTGGGTCAAAGCCGGGCAGGGCCGTGATCGCCGCCTGCAGGTCCGCTTGCGGCATCACATCCAGGAAAATACCGGGATCGGCAGCGGCTTCCAGCCTGCACAAGGCCTCGGCCATCACGGCCCGGGGCGAAAGTCCGGCGCGATAGGCGCCATGCAACGCAGCACGTTGGAAGGAAAGGCCAGACATATCCATATCGCCTATCCGCAAATCATGTGCCGCTCCGAAATCGTCGCTAAACCGGAATTTGTATACAGTTTTGCATACAATTTGGGCGCCCCGTCGGGCATCTGCCCAAGCTAGGGGCGGCCTTTAGCGCTCCGGCACGCTTCCCGCCATCACGCCAAGGCTGCCCTCGGTCGCAGCCAGATGGGCGCGCATCGCCGCCGCTGCAGCAGCCCCATCGCCCGCGCAAATCCCCGCGATGATCGCACCATGTTCGGCGTGGGATGCCGCCAACCTGTCCTTGCCGCCAAGCTGCGCGGCCCGAAAAGGTGCCAGGCGCCGGCGCGTTGCCTCGGCCAGTTCGGCCAAATACGCATTGCCCGCGCCCTGATAAAGCGCCTCATGGAAAGCAACATTGGCAGCGCGATAGCCTGCCAGATCATGCGCAGCGACCAGCCGGCCCATCGCTTCATGCCGCGCCTTGAGTTTGGCTTTTTCCTTGGCAGATAAGGCTTCCGCGCAAAGCCGAGCGCATATTGCCTCAAGCTCCGCCATGGCGGCGAACATCTCAGCGACGCGCCTTGGCTCTGGCCGCGCCACCACTGCGCCGCGGCGTGGCCGCTGTTCCACCAGGCCGGTTGCGACCAAAAGGCGCAGCGCTTCCCTGACAGGTGTGCGGGATGCACCATGGGCCAGTGCCAAGCGTTCTTCTTCCAAGCTTGTGCCCGGCGGCATTTCGCCGCGCGTAATGGCCTCCGCCAGCGCCGCTGCAATGGCCTCGGCCCGCGTGGGGCGGGCTTCTGGGGGGGCGGGCAGAGCCGAGAGATCAAGCGGCATGGGGTGATGGGTCCGTGGCTGGAAATGGGGCCTTTCGCCCCTATCCAGCATGTCCCGTGCCGAGCTTGCCATCCAGCGCTTTTGCGCCAGTTGGGGGCTCGGGTAGAATGGGCGCACAGCACGGCGGAAGGATCGCAGATGAAGGGCATGGCACCGGATACGCGCGTAATGACCACGCAGGGCGATAGGCTGGCCGCCAAGCTTGGCCCTGGCATGATGCTGCTCGCTGTAACGCCCGGCGTTGCTCCTTTCCAGAAGGTGCTGGGCATCAGGCTTCTGCCGTATCGCGGGCCAGTTTTCCGTATCCTTCCCGGGGTTTTTGGCCCCATCGCACCCAAGGAGGATTTGCTGCTGCTGCCGGATCAAGGGGTGGTGTTTGAAGGCAAAGCCTACCCTGTGGGCGATCTGGCCGATGGGGTCGCCATTCGCCGGGAAGAAGCGCCGCCCCAATTCACCGCCATTGAAATCCTGCTGGAAGGCTATGCGGCCATTCTGGTGCAGGGTCTGGCGCTGGAAGTGGGAAGACCCGACGCAACCCAGCCCAGCACGCTAAAGCGCGTGGCGGTTGACGATGCCATCACCGCCCATTTGGCGCTGATTTCGGCCGAGATCGCCTTGGAGGAAGCAAGCGCGCAGGGAAATCCTTCCGGTCCGGCCCAGAACCCGCTAGGCTGAAACCAATTAAGGCGGAGAGAAATCATGTCCGAAGCATCCATCATTGGCTGGGCCCATAGCCCCTTTGGCAAGCTGGAAGCCGAACCCGATCTGGAAAGCCTGATCACCCGCGTGGCGCGCGCCGCGATTGAGGATGCTGGGATTTCGCCCGCCGAAATTGATGCCGGCTTTGTCGGCGTGTTTGGCGAAGGCTTCACGCCCCAGGGCTTCCCGGCCTCGCTTTTGCTGCAAAGCGTGCCGGAAATGCGCTTCAAACCCATCACCCGCTATGAGAACGCCTGCGCCACGGGCAGCGCCGCCATTCATGGCGCGCGGGATTTTATCGCTGCCGGGCGCGGGCGCTTCGCGCTGGTGGTGGGGGCTGAGAAAATGACCGCGACCCCAGGCCCGAAAGTGGGCGATATTCTGCTGACGGCTTCTTATCGCAAGACCGAAGCCGATATCGAAGGCGGCTTTGCCGGCGTGTTTGGCCGGATCGCGGAAGCCTATTTTCAGCGCCATGGCGACCAATCAGATGCGCTGGCGATGATTGCGGCCAAGAACCACAAGAATGGCGTGGACAATCCCTGGGCACAGATGCGCAAGGATTTCGGCTTCGATTTCTGCCGCAATGAAAGCGAAAAAAACCCCTATGTGGCGCGTCCGCTGAAGCGCACCGATTGTTCATTGGTATCCGATGGCGCGGCAGCGCTGGTGCTGGCCGATGCAGATACGGCACGCGCCATGGGCAAGGCGGTGCGCTTCCGCGCTGCGGTCCAGGTGAATGAATACCTGCCCATCGCCGCCCGCGACATCATCCGCTTTGAAGGGGCGCGGGCCGCCTGGCAGCGCGCCTATGAACAGGCCGGGGTCGGCGTTGGCGATCTCTCATTCGTCGAGACGCATGATTGCTTCACCATTGCCGAACTCATTGAGTACGAAGCGATGGGTCTGGCCCCGGAAGGCAAGGGCGGCAAAGCGGCGCTGGAAGGCTGGACCGCGGCAGGTGGCAAGCTGCCGGTGAACCGTTCGGGCGGCTTGAAGGCCAAGGGCCATCCGATTGGTGCCACGGGTGTTTCCATGCATGTGCTGGCTGCGATGCAGCTTTGCGGGCAGGCGGGCGCCATGCAACTCCCGCGTGCGGATTTGGCGGGCGTATTCAATATGGGTGGTGCTGCGGTGGCGAATTATGTGTCAATTTTGGAACGATCAAACTGAAGCTGGGCCTTAAATTTCGGCTCGCACCTGCCTCAAACCTTGGCACGATTGATGCATTGATCACCTTGTCTGGTAGCGGATGATCCCGCTCCTGGCAGCTTAGCCTTCCTCAACCTTGCCTAAGGGCCATCCCATCGGGATGGCCCTCTTTTTTGGCGAAAATCCCTCGCATTTTGCAACGCATTTTCATTATGGGAGTGGACACCTCTCGGCTCTCAACCTATACGTGCATTGTGCAAAATATGAACCTCTCCACCTTTCCTTCACCTCCCTCGTTTATAGCGAGCGGCGCTGCCTTGGCCTTTCTGGCCTTCCCGGAGGCAGCACCGCTCTGGAGGGAAGTGCATGAGACTGTGCTGGGCTTGGCGCCAGATCCGCTTGGGCGGCGGCGCTTACACGCGCGCCGGAAGCTTAAGGCCAAGGGCTGGCTTGGCCTGATGGATAACCGCCTTACCTTCGATACCAGCCTGCAAATTGGCGCGCTTGGCCAGGGCGCGCTCAGCCTGCTGGGCCTCGGCCGCGGCAATGCCACGCGCTTCAATAGCCTGTCCGATCTTTTGGATAGCAGCCCGCGGATTGAACCCAATGCCGCCGCTGCCCTGGTTCAAGCCTGCGCGGCCGCCACCTGGAATTCTGTTGAGGAGGAACGGGATTTCCTCCTGGAAGGTGCCCCGGGCCTGGCTTTCAGCATCCGCAGTATTGGTACCGCTACTTGGGGGCTTTCCATCCAGGCCCAAAGCAACCTGCCTGGTGGGGGTGGGGTGGATAGCGTTACGGGCCTCGCTGATTTCGCCATGTTCTCAGCGCGGGTTGCCACCGCCTTATCGCGCCCCGGCCGCCGCCCGGCGAGCATCGCGGTGCATGTGCTCGATCTGGATGGGCTGCGCCATGTCGCGGCCAATCTCGGCCACGCCGCGCAGGAGGAATTGCTCCGTGCCGCCGCCCGGCGCCTTTCGGCTGCGATTCGCGGTACCGATCTGGTCGCGCGCCTTGCGGGGGATGAATTCGCCATTCTGCAGGTAGGCGTGTCGGCCGCATCCCAGGCCGAAGCCATGGCCAAGCGCCTGACCGGTTTGCTGGCGCATCCTTATCAGGTGCTGGATGAAACGGTGACCATCACCCCCCGGCTTGGCTTTGTGCTGGCGCCGGAGGATGCGAATGATGCGGCATCCCTGCTGCGCTGCGCTGGCCTTGCCCGTTCCAGCCTGGAAGCGGAAGGCGTGGCGCAGCCGCGCTGGTGTCGCTTCAGCGCCGAGATGGATGTCCGCGCCAAGGCACAGCGCAGCGCCGAAGCCGCCTTGCGCGGCGCCGTCTGTGGTCAGCAGTTTGAACTTTATTATCAGCCACTTATCGCGCTTCCCGCAGGTCGTTTGACAGGTTTTGAAGCGCTGATCCGCTGGCATCATCCGGAAACCGGCTTGGTGCCACCCAATGACTTTCTGCCTTTGGCGGAAAAGCTTGGCCTGATGGGGCGGATTGGCGAATGGGTGATCCGTGAAGCCTGCCGCACCGCCGCCGCCTGGCCGGACAGCCTTTCGGTATCGGTGAATATCGCCCCGGCGCAGTTCAAGGATGGCCGCCTGGCGGAAACAATACGCGCTTCCCTGGCCGAAAGCGGCTTGGCCCCTGGGCGGCTGGAACTGGAAGTGACGGAGACCGTGCTACTGCCCGCGAGCGGCGATGCGCCAGCCCAATTGGCCGCCATCCGCGCCCTTGGCTGCCATATTGCCATGGATGATTTCGGCACCGGCTATTCCTCCTTGACCCAGCTTCGCTCCTTTCCGTTTGACCGCTTGAAGGTGGACCGGTCCTTCATCCGGGACCTACCGGAAAGCGCGCAAAGCTTGGCCATTCTGCGGTCTGTCATTGGTTTGGGCCGCAGCCTTGGCATTGCCGTAACGGCGGAAGGGGTGGAGACCCCAGATCAAATGCAGCTGCTGATCACCGAGGGCTGCAACAGCGCCCAGGGCTATCTGATCGGTAAACCTATGGAAGCCAAGGCTTATGGCAAGCTGATCGCCACGCCGCCGATGGAAGGGCTCGGGTTCGGCTAAAGCAGGCAGGCCGCGCTTTAGGCCGGCAGCAGGATCGTCGCTGCCGCCTGGGCGGCAATGCCCTCTCCACGGCCGGTAAAGCCCAGCCGTTCCGTGGTGGTCGCCTTCACGGAAACCGCCGCCACATCCATCCCGGCCAATTCGGCGATCCGCGCGCGCATGGCATCCGCATGCGGGGAGATTTTCGGCCTTTCGCAAATCAGCGTCACATCCACATGCACCAGCACGCCGCCACGCGCGGCGACACGGCCTGCGGCATGGCGCAGGAAGGCCGCGCTATCGGCATCCTTCCAATCGGCTTGGGATGGGGGAAACCAGCGCCCGATATCGCCTTCGGCCAGCGCCCCATAAATCGCATCACACAGCGCATGCAGCCCAACATCCGCATCAGAATGCCCATCAAGGCCAAGCTCATGCGGCACGTTGATGCCACAAAGGATCAAGGGGCGGCCCGCCACCAGGCGGTGGACATCAAAGCCCGTGCCGGTGCGCGGTATCATGCGGGCCATCATGTCAGCTTCCACGCGGGCAAGGTCCTCGGGCCAGGTGATCTTCACATTACGCTCACTGCCGGGGACAATGGCAACCCTCTCACCCAAGGCTTCCAGCAGGGAGGCATCATCCGTTACCGCCCCGGCGCGTGCTTCATGTGCGGCGCGCAGGGTTTCAAACCGAAAGGCTTGTGGTGTTTGGGCGCGGAATAGCCCCTCACGCGGGACGGTCGCCTCAATCAATCCATCTGCCACGCGCTTCAGCGTATCCGCCACTGGCTGGGCAGGGATGGCGCCGGCATGGGCCGCAAGCGCCGCGCAAAGGGCAGGGATGGTGCCGCGCGGGATGACGGGCCGCGCGGCATCATGCACCAGCACATAATCGGGTGCCTCGGCAGCAATTGCGTCAAGCCCAGCGCGCACGCTGTCTTCCCGCGTGGCACCCCCTGCCACCACGGGCAAGCAGGGCAAGCCTTCCAGCAGGCTTGCCACGAAGGCTTCCTCACCGGCGGGTGCGACAGGTTGCAGGGCAGCCACCAGGCCTTCCGCCAAAAGCGCCTCGGCTGCATGGCGCAGCACGGGCCGGCCCAGCAGGGGCAGGAATTGCTTGGGCCGCGCCGAACCAAAGCGGCTGCCATGCCCGGCAGAGAGAAGAAGCGCCACGGTTTTCATGCGGAGAGCATAAGATGGAATGGATTCATCCGGAACCCTGCCCAGACGCGCGGCATGAATCCTGCGAAGCAGGCAGAAATCGGTTGTTCGTTTCGGGGATTTCGGATATTTTGCACAAATTCAATGCAAAACTGGTGTGCGCGGCATGAATCTGCCTCTTCTGAAGCCGATTGACCTTGGCGGCTTGGCCATTTCGGCACCTGTCATCCTGGCCCCCATGTCCGGTGTGACCGACCAGCCCTTCCGGCGGCTGGCGCGTTCGCTTGGCACACCCATGGTAGTGTCGGAAATGATCGCCTCTCAGGCCATGGTGCGGGAAAATCGCCAGACCCTGAAAATGGCCGAACTTGATGGCTTTGGCGGCCCGGCTTCCGTGCAATTGGCCGGCTGCGACCCGGCAACCATGGCGGAAGCCGCGAAGCTGGTCGTGGATCGTGGCGCCGCCGTGGTGGATATCAATTTTGGCTGCCCAGTCAAAAAAGTCGCCCTCGGCCAGAGTGCCGGCAGCGCGCTGATGCGCGATGAAATCGCCGCTGCGCGCATTCTGGAGGCCATGGTGAAAGCGGTAGCCGTTCCGGTCACGCTGAAAATGCGTATGGGCTGGGACCATAACAGCCTGAATGCCCCCAATCTGGCCCGCATCGCGGAAGC
>CAMCZJ010000062.1 GCA_945886995.1 Asaia bogorensis | reverse complement strand
GTCACGTCGCACCATTTCTGGCCATCATAGGCGCGGCGCTTTGCTTTGCGCGCTGGGCGGGACGCCGAGGTTGGTTCGCGCAAAACCGGCTTCGCAAGCTTGCCTTTGGCAATGGCGCGAAAGGTGACGATCTCCACCGCCTCATCTGGATTTGAATAGGAAAAGCGCTGCTTATGCGTGGCATGAAAACGCTGGATCAGGGCAGCCAATGCAGCCTCATCCGGTGCTTGCAGTTGGCCCCATGGGACAAGTAGCTCGAAGGCCTGTCCGTGATAGCGCATATCGGCGGCGATGGTGATCTCACGCTGATCGGCCGGAATGCCATCTTGCGCCAGCCGTGCATCCGCCGCATGGCGCAATTCAGCGATGATCTCGCGCATCTGTGGCAGGCCAGCGGGTTCAGCGCGCGTCAACCTTGTGCGCGCCAAATCCTGAACTAGATCAGAAAACAGGATGCCATAGGCGGAAAGCGTGCCGGGTTCGCGCGGGAAGACCACTTCTGTGATGCCCATTTCTTCGGCCACTTCGGTGGCGTGCAGACCGCCAGCACCACCAAAAGACAGCAGCGCAAAGTCACGTGGATCAAGCCCTTTTTCAAATAGCGAAAGCCGTACCGCGGCGCCGAGATTGGTGTTCGTCACGGTGAGCATACCCGCCGCCGCCTGTTCGAGCGATAAGTTCAACGGCGCGCCGATGCGTGTTTCAATCGCGGTGCGCGTGGCTGGCATATCAAGCTTGATGGCGCCGCCAAGGAAGAAATCAGGATCAAGACGGCCGAGTGCCAGATTGGCATCCGTGACTGTCGGCTCCGCCCCACCGCGCCCATAGGCTACCGGCCCGGGCCGAGCGCCAGCGCTGCGTGGACCAACTGTGAGCCGCCCGGCAGCATCAACGGAACCGATGGAACCACCGCCGGCGCCGATGGTGCGCATTTCCACCATGGGCAGGCGCACGGGCAGACGGTCAATCTCGCCCTGCGTGATCACAGAAACGCGCCCGGCTTGCACTACAGATACATCATAGGATGTGCCGCCCATATCCACCGCGACCAGGTTGGGACGTGAGAGCATTTCTGCAATCCGCCCCGCAGCCAAGGCGCCGCCTGATGGGCCAGAGAGCAATAGCCGCGCCGGCTGTTCAGCCGCCATGCGCAGGCTGCAAACGCCGCCATTGGACTGCACCAGGAAGACAAGCGGCGAAAATCCATCCTCCCCCAAACGCTTTTCAAGCCGGTCCAGATAGGCTTTCACCACCGGCATCAGAAGCGCGTTCAGTACAGTGGTGGAACAGCGTTCATATTCGCGGATTTCCGGCGAAATATCTGCGGAAAGCGAGATCGGCAGATCAGGGCGCGCGGCTTGGATCAGTGCGGCCAAGCGCCTTTCATGCGCTGGATTGGCATAGGCATGCAGCAATGAGATTGCGATGGTCTCCGCGCCAAGTTGCTCAATTTGACGGAGTAATCCGGCCAGCTGCACTTCATCCAATGGCGTTTCCACAGACCCATCTGCGCGCAAACGCTCCTGCACCCCAAGCCGGCGATCACGTGGAATCAGCGTTGGGAAGGGTTCCTGTGCCAAGCCATAGATATCGCGCCGAACATGGCGGTTGATTTCGAGCACATCTTCAAAGCCCGCGGTTGTCAGCAACACGCCACGGGCGAGCTTCCTTTCCAGCACCGCATTGGTTGCAATGGTGGTCCCGTGCAGCAATAGCCCAACATCCGCCAGGGCGAAACCGAAGCGCTCCGCGGCTTCCTTGACGCCGGTCAGAAGACCGATCGAGGGGTCTTCAGGCGTTGTCGGCGTTTTCCATGCTTGCGCGACACCAAGGCGCGCGTCCAGGATTTGCAGATCGGTAAATGTGCCGCCGATATCAACAGCAATGCGGATGGGGCGTGTGGTGGTTTGGGTGCTCAAGGTTTGGATCCGTCGAGAAAAGGTCAGCTCATGACGCTTGGCAGCCAAAGTGCCAGACCGGGGAATATCATCAAAAGCACTACGGCCAGAAGATACACTGCGAGGAAGGGCATGACGCCGGCGAAGACGTCCGTAATGGGCCCCGCACGTTTTCGCATGCCTTGCAGGACGTACATCACCGTCCCATCCGGTGGGCTGATTTGGGCGATCTCCACCAGCATGGTGACAATCACGCCAAACCAGATCGGGTCATAGCCAAGTGCGGTGACGATGGGGAATACAACTGGCACCGTGGTGATGATCATGGAAAAGCCTTCCATGAACGTGCCGAGCGCCACATAAAGCGCGATGATGCAAAGCATGATGGCCCAGGGCGGAATGGGCAGCCCAGATATCATGCCGGCGAGCGCTTGCGGTACATTGATCAGCGTCAGGATATAGTTCAGCAGATATGCGCCAAACAGGATCAGGCCGAGCAGGGCAGTATTCCGCGCAGTGGCCTCGGCTGAGGCATTCAGCATGCGGAGTGTCAGCTTCCCCTCCAAGGCAGCGAAAAGTGCGGCGCCAACAACACCCAGCGCGGCGGCTTCGGTCGGTGTTGCGAAACCGCCATAAATGGACCCCAGCACCAGCAGAATCAGCAGGACCGTCGGCACAAGATCAACCAGCGCGCGGAGTTTCATGGCAAGCGGCAGCTTGGCCGGCTTTTCCATGGGGTGTGTTAGGCCGTGCGCCAGGATCACCATAATGAAAAGCCCGGTGACGAGCAGCGCTGGAATAATCGCGGCGATATAAAGCGCACCGACCGATGTTTCCGTGATCAGCCCATAGATGATGAAGGTGATGCCGGGCGGGATCAGATTACCCAAGGCACCGCCGGCAGCGAGCGAGCCCAGCACCATGCGCTGGCTATACTTCGTGTCCTGAAAATAGGGCAGCGCCACCGAACCCATGGTGGCCGCGGTTGCGACCGAACTGCCCGAGATTGCAGAAAACACTGCGCAGGAAACAATGTTGGTATGCAGCAACCCACCCGGCATGCGGTTCAGCCAGACATTCAGCGCGCGATACAGCCGATCTGAAAGACCCGCGCGCAACAGAATTTCACCCATCAACAGGAATAGCGGCACCGCAACCAGTACGAAGTTCGAAGATGGCGCCCAAAGCGTTTGCCCCATGAAGGCCCACCAGGGCCGATCAGAAAACAAAAAGCCGACCAGAACGCCAAGAATGCCGAGCACGGCGGCGATATAAACACCTGAGCCAAAAAACAGCACGAAAATGCCGACCAGCATCAGGATTTCAGCGATGGGCAGGGCCTGCGCGCCGGTGGCTGCGGCGAAGATAGTTACCGCCAATAACCCAAGCAGGAAGACAATCGCGATCATGCTTGCGGCCTTGGCGCTTCATGCGCCATGGCGACGGCTTCCAGCGCTTCGTCGGTTTCATCCTTGAGCGTGCGGGAGCCGAGCAGCTCATCCAATGCCTCTGGTTCACCCGCCAGGATCGAAAGGCTTGCTTCCAGCATCAGTACCGCCGCCATGATGGCGAAGGTGATAATGCCAAAGGCCCAAATGCCCTGCGGCCAGATCATTTCAATCCGCAGCGCGGAATTATCATGCGCGTTAAACAGGGCGCTTTCATCCACCAATTCCAGCGCGGCCCAGGCGAAGAAAATCCCAAGCCCCAACAGCAGGGCCAGCGAAAAAAGATGCAACCAGGCGCGCAGACCAAGCGGCAGGCGCATCATGAAGACATCCACGCGTATATGCGCACGCCGTGCCAGCGTATGCGCCAAGGCCCAGGCAATACCGCCCGCCAGCATATAGCCGGTGACTTCCACCGTGGCCTTGGAAGAAAAACCAAAGAAGCTCCGCCCTACAATATCAAACGTAATGAAGCAGGCGCAGAGAATGTAGTTCCAGCCAGCAATATGCGCCATCACGGCAGCCAGCGCGGCGACCCAAAGCCTGAGTCGCCGCGCCGCATGCAGCCATGCCGGGGCCGTGCTGGCGCCGTTGCTCATCCGCCGAAGCGCACGCCGCTGATGGGCGCAATCACGTCGTTGTAGACTTCACCGCAACGCGCGCCGCAGCGGCGCACCCAACCGGGCAATACGGTGGTGCGGAAAATCTCCTTCGCTTGTGCCTTGTCGGCGGCGGAAGCAGTTACTTCCGTCATAGGCCGGGCGGCGAGGCTATGGATACTGCAACCAGCAGCGCGACCGATATTGCAATCAATGCCATCGCGCGTGGCAGCAAGGCCAAGCGCCCATTGTTGATTGCTCACTTCCTTCATGGTCGCTTCCATGAAATCGCGCACGGCAGGTTCCAGGCGGTTCCACCAATTCAGGTTCACAAGATACCCGGCAACCGCCCAGGAAACCGGCAGGTCAGAGATATGCGTGGAAACTTCTGGCCAGCGCGCGGCAGCGCCGGAACCAGACCCCGTGATGGCGCAATCCACCACACCGCGCTCCAAAGCGGAATAAACTTCCGGAAAGCCGATGCTGACCGGCTGCGCGCCGAGTGTGGTGAAGAAATCCACCAGCGAATTGCCGAAGGTGCGAATGCGCCGACCACGCAAATCATTCAGGCTGGTGAAGGGGGCGCGGCAGAACACTACCTGTGCCGGGAAGGGATACATCGCCACAAGCCGCGCGCCAAAGCGTTCCAGATCGCGATTGGCAACGGGCAGCACTGCTTCCGCGATGCGCCGCGCGTCGTTGATGTCTGGCGCGAGGCCCGCCAAATCAATGCCATCCAGAATAGGCACATCGCCAGAAAGTGTCGTGAGGGTGCCGGCGCCGATTTCAACCTGGCCGGAGCGTACCAGGCGCACAATCTCATTGCCGGCAAGGTTGCGTTCCGCATGGGTTGAAAGCTGCACCTGCACGCGCCCATTGCTGCGTGCGGCTGTGCCATCACGCAGCACAGGAATATCCACGCGGGTATATTGCGGCTGGGTTGGCAGCGGTTGCGTCACCGCCGAAATGCGAATAGGCGCGCCCGCTGGCAGGGTCGGCAATTGCGCCGCAGCGGAGAAGGTGACGCCGGTTGCCAGGATGGCACCTGCGAGAAGGTTTTTCAGCATCATGAAGTCCTCCGGGTTAGAGTTGTTTCTGTTAGTCCATCACGCTGCGGCTTGGGCGTCGAGGGGCCTTGCGGCAGAATTTCAAGAGAACGGCCCAGACGTGCCACGAATAGGGGCAGGCATCTCCGCATTTGCCTGCCCTTGCGGCTGGTTACTTCGCTGGGTGAACCGCCATCCAATGCCGGGCGATATCTACGCGGCGCGTGATCCAGACATCGCGCTTTGCGGCCATGTAATCCAGCAGCCTTTGCAGCGCGACAGCGCGCGCCGGGTGGCCGATCAGGCGCATGTGCAGCCCAACCGACATCATCTTGGGCTGACCTTTGCAGCCTTCTTCATACAGCATGTCGAAGGCGTCACGGATATAGGAAAACCAATCATCGGACGTGCCCATCCAGCCGGCAAACTTCCCATCATTATTGGTCAACGAATAAGGCACGATCAGATGTGGCTTGCCATTCACGCGTGTCCAGATTGGCAATTCATCGCCATAATAATCGCTGTCGTACAAAAACCCACCTTCTTCCACGACCAGGCGGCGCGTATTCTCGGAAGGTCCATAGCGACAATACCAGCCATCGGGCCGATGCCCTACGGTCTTTTGCTGGCTTTCGATGGCTCTGCGGATATGGTCGCGTTCTTCTTCTTCCGATAGTTCGAAATGCTTCACCCAGCGCCAGCCATGGGAACAGACATCATAGCCCGCAGCCTTGACGGCGGCGGCGGCTTCTGGGTTGCGTTCCAGCGCCAGCGCGCAACCGAAAATCGTGACTGGCAGGTTGCGTTCCTGGAACAGGCGATGCAAGCGCCAGAAGCCAACGCGGCTGCCATATTCAAACATGCCTTCCGCCGCCAAGTCGCGGCCGGATTTGATCTGGTTCAGGCCATGCGCTTCGGTCAGGCCATTTTCTGTGACACCATCGCCGAGTTCAAAGGAAGGCTCACTGCCTTCCTCATAATTGATGACGAAATTCACGGCGATTTTCGCGCCGCCGGGCCATTGTGGATCGGGCGGATTTGCGCCGTAGCCAATGAAATCCCGCGTGACTTGATAGGTCATGGCGTCAATTCCTTTCAGGGGGTGGGTGCGGCATGTTGTAGGGCGCGCCAAATCTTCTCGGGCGTCGCAGGCATATCGGGCGGTGTCGCGCCGCGCTGCGCAAGTGCATCGGCAATGGCATTCATCACCGTTTGTGGTCCGGCAATGGCGCCGGCCTGGCCGGAACCTTTCACACCAAGCGGGTTTGCGCCGGTGGGCGTGCCTTCCAGAATCACCTCAATCAACGGCACATCATCTGCGCGTGGCAGCGCGTAATCCATCAAGGAACCGGTCAGCAACTGACCTGATTCACGATCATAAATGATGTCCTCCAACATGGCCTGACCAATGCCCTGCACCAGCCCGCCCTGTACCTGCCCTTGCGTCAGGCGCGGGTTCACCAAGCGCCCGTAATCATCCACGGCGACATAGCGCATGAGGCGGGCGTGACCGGTATCTGGGTCAATCTCCACCTCTGCCGCCTGACAACCATTGGGGAAGGTCACCAAATCGGATGTGTTGTGGCCAGCTGCGGCAAGCCCGGGCGTCATACCCTCAGGGAGGCTGGCCGCATCTTCGGCGGCGCGGGCGATTTCAGCCAGGGTGATGAAGCGCTCACCCTCAGGCAAGGCAAAGCGCCCATCAGCAAATGAAAGCGCGGCGGGGTCAGCTTGCAACAAATGCGCGGCGATAAGGCGCGCCTTCTCCATCAGCGCATCCAAGGCCAGAACTAGCGCGCCGCCGCCCAAATGCAGTGATCGCGCCCCGCCATGGCCATTGCCATTCGGCAGCAGTGCCGTATCGGCTTGCTGCACATGCACTTCTTCGGGCGTCAGCCCAAGCCGGTCGGCCACAATTTGCGCGTAACTGGTTTCGTGGCCCTGCCCGTTGCTCTGCGTACCGATGGCAGCGCTGGCTTGCCCCGAAGCATCCACGGAAACAGATGCCCATTCACCCGGCGCGCCGCGTGCGGTTTCCAGAAAGCAGGCAATGCCGCGGCCAAGTAGCATGCCACGCTGTGCTGCTTGTTCGCGCCGTGCCGCAAAACCTGCGGCGTCAGAAGCGTGATTCAGCACTGCAAGATTGGTGGCAAAACGCCCACCATCCACCGACATGCCCATTGCCGTGCGGTGCGGCGCATTGGGCAGCATATTCATGGCACGCAACTGTGATGGGTTATTCCCTAATCTGCGCGCTGCTTCATCCACCAGCCTTTCGATGATGTAATTCGCCTCTGGCTTGCCTGCGCCGCGATAGGCATCCACTGGCAGGCTATTGGTGAAGGCGCCGCGTACTTCAAGATGCATCGCTGGAATTGCGTAAACGCCGCCCATGGCGGTGGAGAAAGCATTGGTCGGACAATGCGGCCCAACAGCGGAAAGATAGGCACCCATATCCGCAATACTGCTGATCTCAAGGCCCAAAAAGCGGCCATCATGAGCAAGCGCCAGCCTTGCCTTGGCACGCAGATCGCGGCCATGCACGGCAGCGGCGAATTCCTCGCTCGGTTCGGCCTGCCAGGCGATGGCTCGACCAAGCCTGCGCGCGGCCCAAAGCGCCAGCACATATTCCGGAAACAAAAAATTCTTGGCGCCAAAGCCGCCGCCCACATCGGGACAGATCAGATGAAAGGCATCTTCCGGCAGGCGAAACACGGCCGCGATCTGCCGGCGAATGCCATGCACCCCCATGCCGGTGAAGATCAATTCAAACCGAACGCCATCATAACGCGCCAGCGCGGCGCGCGGTTCAATGGGCACGGCATGAACGCGGTTGTTGAACAGATCGAGGCTGATGACGTGATCCGCCTGCGCGAAGGCTGCATCTGTGGCGGCGCGATCACCTTTCAGGAAATGAAACGCCTCATTCCCTGGTGCTTCCGGCCAGATTTGTGGTGCCTCCGCGCCAAGGGCGCTCGCGCCGTCAATCACTGCGGGCAGGGGGTCATAGCTGACCTCAATCGCCTCAGCCACATCACGCGCGACTGCGGCGCTGGTTGCGATAATCAATGCAACCGCTTCGCCCAAATGCCGGATGCGGTCAGTGGCGAGTACCGGGCGCGGCGGCACCACCATGGGCGATACACTTGCCACGACAGCCGTGCAGGGCAGTGGCGCCAGATTATCCGCAGCAAGGTCAGCACCGGTGAAAACGCCTACCACACCGGGCATGGCACGCGCTGCTTCCGTGTTGATGTCACCCAAAACTGCATGGGCGTGGGGCGAACGCAGCACCACGGCATGCAGCGCGCCTGCGGGAAGCATATCCGCGACATAACGTCCGGCCCCGGTCAGAAACCGCGCATCTTCCAGCCTTGCGATTGATCTTCCGCTGAACATCAAGTGCCTTTGCCCAAGCGCTTGGCGACGAATTCAAGCCGATCCTGACCCCAGAAAATATCCTCACCAATCACATAGCACGGCGCACCGAAGACACCGCGTTCCAGCGCAGCGGCGGTATCGGCCTTGCGTTGTTCAAGCCAGCGCGGGTCCTCAGAAAGGCGCAGCAGCGCATCCGCATCCAGGCCGCAATCGCGTATCAGCGCCGCGAGTGTGTCCTTGTCACCCGTATCTTGTTCTTCCTGCCAAAGCGCCTTTAGGATGCGATGCGCCAAGCGGATGGCAGGCGCATGGCCCTGTGTTTCGCGCAATGCAATCACACAGGCCGCCCCCGGCAATTCATTGGCCGGGGAATACTTGGGATGAATATTGATCGGAATGCCCAGCGCATCACGCCAGCGCTGCAATTCCTGCAAGCGATAGGCCTGGCGCTGCGGGGAACGCTTGGGCAGCGGCAAGCCGCCAGAACCCGCAAAGATGGTGCCGAAATCCACCGGCCAGATGCGAATCTCCGCACCATGCTGCGCCGCCAGGGCTTCAATGCGCGCCGCGCCCAGATGGGTCCAGGGCGAATTGAGCGAAACGTAATAGTCAATCAGCAAGGTCATGGTGGTTCCTCAAGCAATGATGGGGCAGGCGGTGGCGGCGCGCACTTCTTCTAGCGTCACGCCAGGGGCAAGATCACGCACCGCGAAGCCTTCACCCAGGGGCGCGAAAAGACCGAGATCGGTGACCACCAGCGTCACCACCCCTGCGGCGGTAATGGGCAGGCTACAGCGCGGCAGCAGGCGGGAAGCGCCATCACGTGTGCGATGTTCCAGCATGATGAAAACACGCTGTGCGCAGGCGGCAAGGTCCATCGCGCCGCCAATGCCGCCGCCCTTGGCGCCCTTCAGCTTCCAATTGGCGAAATCACCATTGGCCGCGACTTCATAGGCACCCATCACGGTCACATCCATCCGCCCACCACGGATCAGCGCGAAGCTATCCGCGTGATGGACCATGGAAGCACCGGGATTGAGCATCACATTCTGCCCGCCGGCATTTACCAGATTCAAATCCTCGGCTCCCGGCGCGCAAACGGCGCCATAGCCGATCACGCCATTCTCCGCATGGAAAATGATGTCACGATCTCCCATGGGCACATCAGCAATCATCGTCGGCATGCCGACACCCAGATTGACCACCCAGCCATCCTGGAATTCCTGCACCAGCCTTTCGGCCATTTGCATGCGCGTCCAGCTCATCGTGCGGCCTCTCGCTTGCGGGTCCATAAGCCCATGGGGGGTGGGGGCACGCGGATTAGCCGATGCACCACAAGGCCAGTTATATGCACGTCATCCGCGTCTATAGCGCCGGCGGGCAGGATATCTTCTTCCACTTCCACAATGGTCGTTTTCGCGGCCATCGCCATCAAGGGATTGAAATTGCGCTGGCTCCGATGAAAGCGCAGATTACCTGCTGTATCCGCCCGCGCAGCACGAATGAGGGCGAAATCCACTGGCAGCGCATATTCCAGCAAAAAGCGCCTACCATTGATCTCCCGCGTTTCGCGCCCTTCCGCCAATTCAGTGCCAACCGCAGTTGGCGTATAGAAGGCAGGAATGCCGGCACCGGCAGCGCGCAGCCGTTCTGCCAGGGTGCCCTGCGGGACGATTTCGGCGGCGACCTCTCCGGATTCATAGAATTTGGTGAAGGGCAGCACATCGGATGCGCGCGTTGCGGCGGTGAAGGAGCATATCACCTTCGCGACCTGTCCATTTTCCACCAGCATCCCGATATCGGGCATGCGCGGCTTATGCGCGCCGCCAGTAGTATTGGCGATGCAGGTCAGGCGCTTGGCGCCGCGCCGTGCCAGCGCTGCTATCAGATTATAAGGCGTGCCTGGGCCGGCGAAGCCGCCAATGGCAATCACCGCGCCGTCCGGAATATCCGCCACCGCCGCATCGAAATCCGGATAGGTCTTATTGCGTGCCATGCGGTGCCCTTTGCATTATCCGGTTTATGCTTCGCCGAAGTGGCGCCGATGGCAAGGGGGTAGCCTCACGCCTTGCGCGCCCGGGTTTCGGTGACGGCGATGTAAAGCCCCGCCCCGATGATGATGCTGGCGCCAAGCCAGGTCCATTGGTCCGGCCAAAGCCCGGTAATGACATAGCCAACCGCGATGGCGCCGATCATTTGCCAATACTGAAACGGCGCGATGACGTTCGCTGCACCGTAGGTCATGGCCTTCGCCACGCACCAATGCCCCCCGGCGCCCAGTACGCCAAGCATCAAATGCCAAAAAATATCACTCCAATTATTGAAGGGCACCCAGAAGAAGGGAATGACGCAGCACATGACCAGCGCGCCAAACAGCCCGCTATACATCACCGATGTTTCGGGCCGATCCAGCCCCGCCACCTGGCGCGTCAGAATCTGATAGATACCATAGCAAAAGGCGCTGGCCACAATGCCAAGTGCTGCGGGCTGGAACACCTCTGACCCTGGGCGGATCACCACCAGAACGCCCAAGAAGCCCACCGTCACCGCGGCAAGGCGCTTCCAGCCGATCTGTTCACCCAGCATGGGCAGGGCAAGAAGCGTGACAAAAAACGGCGACATGAAGGAAATGGAAGATGCCTTTGCCAGCGGCACATCCTTCACCGAGAAAAAGAAAAAGGTGGTGGACGCGAGCAACAGCAAGGACCGCGAAATCTGTACCCCCGGCTTGCGGCTTTTCAGCACACCAAGTCCGTAGCGCGGCACAATCAGCGCCAGCACAATCAGCAAATGGCCCGTGGTGCGCGCCCAGATGATTTGCTCCGAAGGGTAGGTGCGGCTCAAGACTTGCACAATGCCATTCATAATCGGGAAAAGCGTGCAGGCCGAACACATGAAAAAAATGCCAAGCAACAAGGATGTCTGACGCGGCGGCACCGCGATGCTGGTCATGAGGCTTGCGCCCTCCCGGAGGCTGCTGGCGTTGAGGAGGATAGGGCATAAGTCACGGTAGGGGAAACTTGGCCTGGGGGATGGCGACTCGGGCGAGAGGTGACACTTCGGCGGCCCGATAATCCCGCAGAGTGAACCCTTTGGTGGCGGCTAATGCACGGAAAACAGGCGATGCCGGGGCGGTTGACCCCCAAGAACCGCCTAAAGGATTGGCATATGCCTTGCTGACCCCATCTCCCTGGGGCATGTGACGCCCCAAGCCGGCCCCAGCGAGGAGATTGAGCCATGAGAACCAGGTATCGGATTGAGCGGCGCGCATTGCTCACGGGTGGTACAGCCCTTGTGCTGTCGGCGGTGGCTGGGGCGCGTGTGCCGCTAGCGCAGACGCTGGAGAAACTCTCCTTCCAGACCAATTGGCGCGCCCAGGCGGAACATGGTGGCTATTATTTGGCGCTGGCCAATGGGCTTTATCGCCGCGCCGGCATTGATTGCGAAATTCGCATGGGCGGCCCGCAGCAGAACCCTGCGCAGCTGCTTCTTGCCGGGCGGGTGGACATGATCATGTCATCCGGCTTTCAGGCGCTGAATTATGTGCGCGAGAATATCCCCTTCATGGCGATTGGCGCCATTATGCAAAAGGATCCGCAGGGCTTCATGTCCCATGCGGAAGCCGGCTTCACGAGCTTCGAACAAATGCGTGGCAAGCCGATTTTGGTTGGTGCCGGCGGACGCGTGACCTATTGGCCCTTCCTGCGCCGGCGCTTCGGCTTCACCGATAGCCAGATCCGCCCCTATACCTTCAATGTCCAGCCATTCCTGGCGGATAAGCAGGCCATTCAGCAATGCTTTGTCTCGTCCGAGCCCTTTGCCGCGCGGCTTGCTGGCGCTGATCCGCGCGTGCTGCTTTTCGCTGATGCGGGTTTTCCGAATTACCAGACAACGATTGATATCTCCCGCAAACTTGTTGAGGAAAAGCCCGATCTGATCCAGCGTTTTGTGGACGCCACCATGCAAGGTTGGACGCAGTATTTGCGCGGTCAGGATGTGGCGGCGGCGAATGCGCTGATCATGCGCGACAATCAGGAAATGACGCAGGAGAAGATTGATTACGCCGTCCGCGCCTTGAATGAACGCGGCATTGTGTTCTCCGGCGATGCGGAGCGCCTTGGCATCGGCGCCATGACGGATGATCGTTGGGAAGCTTTCTATACCGCCATGCGCGATGCGGAAGTGATGCCGCCTGGGCTTGATGTGAAGCGCGCTTATTCTCTGCGCTTCGTCAATCGGCGGGCTGGCCTGGCTTGAGCCCGCGGCGCCCGCTGCTCTCGCTCGCCGGGGTTTCCAAGCGTTATGCTACGGGAACCCTGGCTCTGGATGGCATTGATCTGACGATCATGCCAGGGGACTTCATTGCGCTGCTGGGGCCTTCGGGCTGCGGCAAATCCACGCTGCTGCGCCTGATCTCAGGGCTTACCGCGCCAAGCGGCGGTAGCATGGAATGGCCCATGGCCATACATGACGCCGGCGGCGATGTGGAACGCGATATCGGCTTTGTGTTCCAGGAACCAACGCTGATGCCCTGGGCGAGTGTGATCCGCAATGTGGCGCTGCCCCTGGAATTGGCCGGCATGAAGCGGCGGGAAGCCGAAGAACGCGCTGCCGAGTGGATCGCCCGCGTTGATCTGAAAGGGTTTGAGAAAGCCTATCCCCGCGCGTTATCAGGCGGCATGCGTATGCGTGTTTCGATCGCGCGCGCTTTGGTGACACGCCCGCGTATTCTGCTGATGGATGAACCCTTCGCGGCCTTGGATGAAATTACGCGCTTTCGGTTGAACAATGATCTGGTGCAGCTTTGGGCGCAGGAGCGTTTTACGGTGATTTTCGTGACCCATTCGGTGTTTGAAAGCGTCTACCTGGCGGAACGCATTGTGGTGATGGCCCCGCGCCCGGGCCGGATTGCTGAGGAAGTGCGCATCACTGCGCCGGCGGGGAGGGGTGAGGAATTTCGCACCTCACCGGAATATGCCGCGCAATGCCGCACGGTTTCGCACGCGCTTTCTTCTGCCATGGGGGGTGCGCATGAGTGAGAGTACGGAAGCGGCACCGGCCGCTGGCAGTTTTGTGGAAGGCACCTGGCTCCGCATTCTTGCACCGACGCTGCTCGCGCTACTATTCCTGGGTGGGTGGGAGGCAATGGTGCGCGTCAGGGAAATCCCGCCCTATATCCTGCCCGGGCCGATTGCGATTTGGCAGACGCTGTTGCGCGATTGGGCATCGCTTTCTGTATCGCTGCTGATCACGCTGAAGATCACTTTCATGGCGCTGTCGGTCGCGGCGATTTTGGGGCTGGCGCTGGCCATCCTTTTTGCGCAGTCGCGGATCATTGAATTGTCGCTGTTTCCTTTTGCGGTGATCCTGCAAGTCACCCCCATTGTGGCGATTGCGCCGCTGATCATCATTTGGGTGGATGATATCGCGATATCCCTGCTGATCTGCGCCTGGATTGTCGCCTTCTTCCCGATCCTGTCGAACACGACTGTCGGCTTGAACTCGGCGGATCATAATTTGAAGGATCTGTTCAAGCTTTACCGAGCATCGCGCTGGCAGGTGCTGACACGGCTGTTGCTGCCTTCGGCGCTGCCTTACTTTCTGGCGGGCTTGCGGATTTCCGGTGGGCTCGCGCTGATTGGCGCCATTGTCGCGGAGTTTGTCGCGGGCACAGGCGGCAGTGCATCGGGGCTCGCTTACCGTATTCTGGAAGCGGGGTATCAGCTGCAAATCCCGCGCATGTTTGCTGCACTTGTGCTGGTTTCCACCACCGGGATTGCGATTTTCCTGGCGCTTAGCCTGCTCACGCATTTGCTACTGCGCCATTGGCATGAAAGCGCGATGGGCAGGGGGGATCGGCGATGAGTAGCGCCATGGCAAAGACCCGCGCGGCTTTGGCCGGCGCGGACAGCAGTTTCTGGTTGCGCGATCTGCGCGCCCCGGCTGCCGTGCTGGAAACTGCGGGGCCGCTGCCCTTGGACCGCGATGGCATTGCGCGCTTTGATCTGCGTATCGAACAGGGGCGCATCGCCGCCATTGCGCCGCTGGGGACCGCGCCGGATGGGGTTTCC
>CAMCZJ010000061.1 GCA_945886995.1 Asaia bogorensis | reverse complement strand
CCGGGCCGCACCCTGCTGCGCGCGGCCATGCTGGAAGAAGTGGGGCGGCTTTTGCCGCGCAAGCTGGCCACGGCCTGAACCATGGCGCGCGCCATGCCGTTGCCCCCGCAAAGGGCGGATGGGGATCAGGGGCCATCCTGGTCTGATCGTTTCAGCGCCTGGCGCGAATCCCTAACCGCGCGCCCTGGCTTCCGTGCCTGGGCCGCGCGCTTTCCGCTGACCCGGCCACTCGCACGTCGCCGCGCGCGGGAATTGTTCGATCTCTGCGCTGGTTTTGTCTATTCGCAAGTATTGGCCGCCTGTGTGCGGCTGAAGCTGTTTGAGGCGCTGCACGAAGCCCCGGCGGAAGAACGCGCCCTGGCCGTGCGACTCGGGCTTTCGCCGGAAGCCATGAACCGTTTGTTGGTGGCGGCCGAATCGCTCCGGCTTGTGCGCCGGCGGGCGGATGGCGCCTGGACACTTGGCGAATTGGGCGCGGCCATGATCGGAAATCCCGGCATCGCCGCCATGGTGGAACACCATGCCATGCTCTACGCCGATCTGGCGGATCCGGTGGAATTGCTCCGTCGCGAAAGGGGCGGCACGACGCTCGCGCAATACTGGGCCTATGCCGGCGCGGCGCAGCCTGGGGCGCTGCCGGGCGAAAAAGTGAACGAATATACGGCGCTGATGGCGGCCAGCCAGCCCATGGTGGCACAGGAAGTACTGGCGGCTTACCGCTTTGGGCCGCATCGGCGGCTGATGGATGTGGGCGGCGGCAGCGGCGCTTTCCTGACTGCGGTGAGCAAGGCCAATCCAGGGCTTGATCTGCTGCTGTTTGACTTGCCGGCGGTGGCCGAACAGGGGCGGCAGCGCTTTGCCCGGGAAGGGCTTTCCGATCGCGCCTTGGCAATGGGCGGGGATTTCACCACCGATTCGCTGCCGCTGGGCGCTGATATCATCAGCCTGGTGCGGGTGCTGCATGACCATGATGATGATGTGGTGCAGGCCCTGCTGGGGCGCGTGCGCGCGGCCCTGCCGAAGGGCGGGCGCGTGCTGATTGCCGAACCCATGGCCGGCACCGCCGGGGCCGAGCCCATGGGCGGCGCCTATTTCGGCTTTTACCTGCTGGCCATGGGCCGTGGCCGCCCGCGCCGGCCGGATGAACTGGCCGCGATGCTGACTGCCGCCGGCTTCACCGGCGCGCGCCTGCTGCCCACAGATACGCCGCTATTGACCCGCGTCATGCAGGCCGATGCCGCAGGTTGAAGTGCGTGACCC
Source organism: Asaia bogorensis (assembly GCA_945886995.1). Lineage (GTDB taxonomy): Bacteria > Pseudomonadota > Alphaproteobacteria > Acetobacterales > Acetobacteraceae > Neoroseomonas > Neoroseomonas bogorensis_A. The sequence goes on along the minus strand of CAMCZJ010000061.1, from coordinate 13,395 downwards.
TTTTATTGTCAATTTGACTTGACAGAAGGAAACGTCACATTAGAGTTACAAAACCCAAGGGGGAGTCCAAGAGTGGAAACACTCGCTATCCTGCTCAGCGCACCCGAACAGCTCTCGCTGTCGCGTCTGACATTGACGCCGCCAGGCGCGCAGGATGTTGTCGTGGACATTGATTGGAGCGGTATTAGTACTGGAACAGAACGTCTTCTCTGGTCCGGGCGCATGCCTGCCTTTCCTGGCATGGGTTACCCGCTGGTGCCTGGTTACGAATCCGTGGGCCGTGTGGTGCAGGCGGGCGCGGAAGCCGGCAGGCGCTTGGGCGAAGCGGTTTTCGTGCCTGGTGCACGTTGCTTCGGCGATATTCGCGGATTGTTTGGTGGCGCCGCCGCGCGGCTTGTGGTGGCCGGTGCGCGCGTAACGCCGGTTGACCCAGCGCTTGGCGCGGATGCGGTGTTGTTGGCGTTAGCTGCCACCGCGCATCATGCCATGGCACTACCGCAGGCTGCCGTTCCGGAATTGATCATTGGCCATGGCGTTTTGGGGCGCCTGCTGGCGCGCATCATCATCGCTGCCGGCCATCCCGCGCCGCTGGTCTGGGAAAGCAACCCGGCGCGGCGTGATGGCGCGAATGGCTATTTGGTAGTTGATCCGTCGGAAGATACGCGGCGCGATTATCGCGCGATTTGTGACGTGAGCGGCGATGCCGCGCTGCTGGATGCGCTGATTGCGCGCCTTGCCCCTGGTGGCGTGGTGACGCTGGCTGGTTTTTACAGCGCGCCGCTTTCCTTCACCTTCCCGCCGGCCTTCATGCGCGAAGCGCGCATCGCCATCGCCGCGGAATGGAAGCAACCCGATCTGGATGCGGTGAATACACTTATTTCATCCCGCCGGCTTTCGCTGGCTGGGCTGATCACGCATCACGCCGCCGCTGATGACGCGCCGGAAGCCTATCGTCAGGCTTTCGAAGATCCCGCCTGCCTCAAAATGGTTCTGGACTGGAGAAACAAACAATGAATGCTGTCCCGGGGAAGCCAAACGCTACATCTATCAGTGGTATGCATGATGCGCTGCGCGCAGAAGCATCGCTGGCGCCTGATCCGGTGCAGACCTCACCGGCTGCCAAGCAAACCCAGATCATCGCCATTTATGGCAAGGGTGGCATCGGCAAATCCTTCACGTTGGCGAATCTGAGCTACATGATGGCGCAGCAAGGCAAGCGCGTTTTGCTGATTGGCTGCGACCCGAAAAGCGACACGACATCCCTGTTGTTTGGCGGGCGTTCTTGCCCGACCATCATTGAAACATCATCGAAGAAGAAAGCCGCCGGTGAGGCTGTTGCCATTGGCGATGTTTGCTTCAAGCGCGATGGTGTTTTCGCCATGGAATTGGGCGGCCCGGAAGTAGGCCGGGGCTGCGGCGGGCGCGGCATCATCCACGGCTTCGAGTTGCTGGAAAAGCTTGGCTTCCATCAATGGGATTTTGACTACGTCCTGCTGGACTTCCTGGGCGATGTGGTCTGCGGCGGCTTCGGCCTGCCGATCGCGCGCGATATGTGCCAGAAGGTGATCGTGGTCGGGTCAAATGACCTGCAATCGCTTTATGTCGCGAATAATGTTTGTTCTGCGGTGGAATATTTCCGCAAGCTCGGCGGCAATGTCGGCGTGGCCGGCATGGTCATCAATAAGGATGATGGCACGGGTGAGGCCCATGCCTTTGCCGCAGAAGCTGGTATTCCCGTGCTGGCCGCCATTCCGGCGGATGAGGATATTCGGCGCAAATCGGCCAATTACGAAATCATCGGCACGCCTGGTGGGCGTTGGGCTTCGGTGTTTGAACAATTGGCCATGCAAGTCGCTGAAGCGCCGCCGCTGCGCCCGAAGCCTCTCACCCATGAAAATCTGCTTGGCCTGTTCAAGGGTGAAGCCGTGGGTCGTGGTGTGGTACTGAACCCCGCCACCATGGAAGACATGTGCTCGGCGGAAGTACTGAACAAACCATCCCTTGAAGTGGTGTATGAGGGCGTCTGAGGGCATGGACACGCTCCCCCCTCCTTCGCCGCCTGCCGCCGCTGAAGGCGCTGCCTGCCATGGCGGGCGGGAAACGTTGGAAGCTGCCGCGCGTGCCGCGGGCAAGTCCGAAGTGATGGACAAGCTCGCTGCTGACTATCCGCGCGGGCCGCATGATCAGCCCCAATCCATGTGCCCTGCCTTTGGGTCGCTCCGCGTTGGTTTGCGCATGCGCCGTGTGGCGACGATCCTTTCCGGCAGTGCCTGCTGCGTCTATGGTCTGACTTTTACCAGCCATTTCTATGGCGCGCGCCGCACGGTGGGCTATGTGCCCTTCAATTCGGAAACGCTCGTCACCGGCAAGCTCTTTGAAGATATTCGCGACGCGGTCTATGATCTGGCCAAGCCAGAAGATTATGACGCGGTCATTGTCACCAATCTCTGTGTGCCGACAGCCTCCGGCGTGCCGCTTGATTTGCTGCCAAAGCAGATCAATGGCGTGCGCGTTATTGGCATTGATGTACCAGGCTTTGGTGTGCCGACCCATGCAGAGGCCAAGGATGTGTTGGCGGGCGCCATGTTGCGCTACGCACGCAATGAGGCTGAGGCTGGTCCGGTAGCAAGGCCACGCGATTACGCACTGGATCAACGCAGCATCGCGGTGATTGGCGAGTTATTCCCCGCCGATCCCCCAGGCATTGGTGCGTTGATCCAGCCCATGGGGCTGACACTGGCGCCGCAAACCCCGGCGCGTGAATGGCGCGATCTTTATGCGGCTTTGGATAGCGTGGCGGTGGCTGCGGTGCATCCCTTCTATACCGCAAGCATTCGTGAATTCCGCGCTGCTGGCCGGCCGGTGGTTGGTTCTGCGCCAGTTGGCGTGGAAGGCACCGATGCCTGGCTTTCGGCCATCGGCGCTGCGGCGGGTGTGAAGCCATCCGAAATCGAAGCTGCCAAGGCGCGCGCATTGCCTGCCATTCGTGGCGCACTCGCAGGCAACCCGGTCAAGGCGCGCATTACAGTCTCCGGCTATGAGGGCTCCGAATTGCTGGTGGCGCGCTTGCTGATCGAAGCTGGCGCTGAAGTGCCTTATGTTGGCACTGCTGCGCCGCGCACGGAATGGAGTGCGGCGGATCGCGAATGGCTGGAAGCCCGTGGCTGCCATGTGCAGTATCGTGCGAGCCTGGAGCAGGACATTGCCGCGATGAAGGAAGCGCGGCCTGATTTGGCGCTTGGCACAACGCCCTTGGTACAGAAAGCCAAGGAAATGGGCACGCCCGCGCTGTACTTCACCAATATGGTCTCTGCCAGGCCGCTTTTTGGCCCTGCTGGCGCGGCTTCCATGGCGGGCATTGTCGCGGCGCAGACCAATGGGCGTGAGCGTTTTTCGCGCATGGTATCCTTCTTTGAAGGTGTCGGCACGCCTGATGGTGCCGGCTATGGCTTCCGCGACAAGCCAAGTGATCCCCCTGGTTTTCGCGACCGTCAGCGCAAGCTGCGCGCTGCCAAGGCCAAGGCCGAAGAAGCGGTGGGGACCTGAGCATGCTTGTTCTCGATCATGATCGCGCGGGCGGCTACTGGGGGGCGATCTATGCTTTCTCAGCGGTACGCGGGTTGCGTGTGGTGATTGATGGGCCGGTTGGCTGCGAAAACCTGCCCGTGACAGCGGTGCTGCATTACACGGATGCGCTGCCGCCGCATGAATTGCCGATTGTGGTGACCGGGCTGGATGAGGATTCTCTCTCCCAAAACGGCACGGAAGGCGCTTTGAAGCGCGCCGCGGCAACCCAGGATGCCGAATTGCCTGCTGTGGTGGTGACAGGTTCCATTGCCGAGATGATTGGCGGTGGCGTCACACCGCAGGGCAGCAACCTGCAACGCTTCATCTGCCGCACGATTGATGAGGATCAGTGGCAGGCCGCTGATCGCGCCATTATGTGGCTCTGGACTGAGTTTGGTTCTCGTGGCCGCAAGCCCAAGCCACGCACGCGCAAGGAAGGCGAAAAGCCGCGCGTGAACATCATCGGCCCCATCTATGGCACCTTCAATATGCCATCCGACCTGGCGGAGATTCGCCGGCTGGCCGAAGGTATTGGCTGTGAGATCAATCTGGTCTTTCCGCTGGGTAGCCATGTTGAAGATATCGCGAAGCTGCCAGATGCGGATGTGAATATCTGCATGTATCGCGAGTTTGGCCGCAAGCTTTGTGAAGAACTGGACCGACCCTATCTGCAAGCCCCGATTGGGCTGTTCGCGACCACGAATTTCCTCCGCAAGCTTGGTGAATTAACCGGGCTTGATCCTGAACCCTTCATCGAACGTGAAAAGCACACCACGGTGAAGCCGCTTTGGGATTTGTGGCGGAGCGTGACACAGGATTTCTACGCCTCTGCATCCTTCGCGGTGGTGGCCACTGATACTTACGCACGTGGCCTGCAGCGTTTTCTGCATGAAGAAATGGGCATTCCCTGCGCCTTCGCCTTTTCGCGCATGGCAGGGCAGAAGCCTGACAATGCAGCGGTGCGTGATGCTTTGCGCAAGACACCGCCTTTGGTGCTGTTCGGTTCCTATAATGAACGTATGTACGCGGCTGAAATCAAAAGCCGCGCCATGTACATACCGGCAAGTTTTCCGGGCGCCATTATCCGCCGCGCCACTGGTACGCCTTTCATGGGTTATGCCGGCGCCACCTATATCATCCAGGAATATTGCAACGCGTTGTTTGATGCGCTGTTTCATATCCTGCCGCTTGGCACTGATCTCGATCGTGTCGAGCCAACCCCGGTACGCGCAGCAGAACCCTGGGATGCGGCGGCGGTTGCGCTATTGGATAAACGTGTGGAGCAGGAACCCTTCCTGCTGCGTATTTCCGCAGCCAAACGGCTGCGCGAACAGGTTGAACGCGCCGCGCGCGATGCGGCGGAGCCGCGCGTGACGGCTGAGCGCGTGCAAAAGACTTTGGCGGAGGTCATGGCATGAAGCCCCTTCGCCATTCCGAATCTTGTCTGCGAACGGACCGCGGTTACCGCTGTCGGGTCGTATCCGATGACAAGAAGGCTTGGGCGGAATTCCGCCTCTGCCGTCCCTGCCGCGCGGGTGGACGCGGTAATGGCCGTAAGGCCAAGTCGGAGGTCTGCTAATGGCCGACAGTAAAACGCGCCTGACGGAAGCTCAGGCGAAGGAAGTCCACAACTTGGTGGTCCAGGGATGGGCTTTCTCCGTGTTCGCTTCCATGGGTGCGCATATCCTGGTCTGGTTGTGGCGGCCGCTTGTCTATACCGGACAAGTGGTTCCGCCCGACTGGCGCTTCTTCTGAAGGGTGTTCCGGGTTGAAGGATAATCCTGAGATCTGGAACGAAAGAAAGGAGAATGTTCGATATGCATAAAATGTGGATGGTGATTGACGCTCGTCGTGTCGGGTTCCTCGGCGCGGCAGGTGTGGTGGCGATCGCAGCAGTGATTCACTTCGCTGTTCTGAGTTCGCCGCGCTACTGCGATCATCTTGGTTGGTGCGCAACGGCACCGACCTTCACCCCTGGCGCGAAGCTGGGTGGTTGAGCACGAGGCGCGGCTTCGGCCGCGCTTCAGCGAATTGGGCGAGGCAGCCGAAACTGCCTCGCCCGCATAGGACATCATGAGGGACCGCCAGGCGGGCAAAGCCCCCGTCGGGAGAGGAGCATCAAGCGATGGCGATGTTAAGCTTTGAGCGGAAATACCGCGTCCGTGGCGGAACCCTGGTAGGGGGTGACCTGTTCGATTTCTGGATAGGGCCTTTCTATGTCGGGTTCTTTGGCGTGACCTGCGCATTTTTCAGCTTTGTCGGAACCGCCCTGATCCTCTACGGCGCAGCGATTGGCGGGACCTTCAATCCCTGGCTGATCAATATTGCGCCGCCGGATCTGAAATACGGCCTGCGCCTTGCGCCGATGCGCGAAGGCGGGTTGTGGCAGGTGATCACCGTCTGCGCACTTGGGGCCTTTGTGTCCTGGGCGCTGCGCCAGGCGGAAATATCACGCAAGCTCGGCATGGGGTATCATATCCCCATCGCTTACGGCGTCGCGGTTTTCGCTTATTTCACCTTGGTCGTGATCCGGCCGGTGCTGATGGGCGCATGGGGACACGGCTTCCCCTACGGCATTTGGAGTCACCTCGATTGGGTGTCCAATGTTGGCTATCAATATCTGCACTTCCACTATAACCCGGCGCATATGATCGCGGTGACTTTCTTCTTCACCACGGTATTGGCGCTGTCCTTGCACGGTGCATTGGTTCTGTCGGCGCTCAACCCGCCGGAAGGTGAACCGGTCAAGACCGCAGAGCATGAGAATACCTTCTTCCGTGACCTGATCGGTTATTCGATCGGCACGCTGGGTATCCACAGGCTTGGCCTTTTCCTTGCGCTGTCAGCCGGCATTTGGAGTGCGATCTGTATCGTAATCAGTGGTCCATTCTGGACCCGCGGCTGGCCCGAATGGTGGGGCTGGTGGCTTAACCTGCCGATTTGGCGCTAGGCGAGGGGAGGGAAAATTCCCATGGCCGAATATCAGAACATCTTCACCCGGATACAGGTACGCGGACCAGCACCCTATCCTGGTGTACCCCTTCCCGCCGATAACTCTCCGCGCGAAGGCACAGCAAGTGAGGTGCACCTTTTTGGTCGCCTTGGCGATGCACAGATTGGTCCAGTTTATCTTGGCTATCTTGGTGTTCTGTCGTTGCTCTTTGGCTTTATCGCCTTTGAGATCATCGGGCTTACCATGCTGGCTTCGGTGAACTGGAATATCAGCGAATTCATCCGTCAGCTTTTCTGGCTGGCGCTTGAACCACCGCCGCCGGAATATGGCTTGCGCATTCCGCCGCTGAATAAAGGTGGCTGGTGGATCGTGGCGGGTTTCTTCCTGACGCTTTCCATGCTGCTCTGGTGGGTGCGCACCTATCGCCGCGCACGTCAGCTTGGCATGGGCACGCATGTGGCCTGGGCCTTTGCTGGCGCGATCTGGCTCTACTTAGTGCTTGGCTTCATTCGCCCGGTTGCCATGGGAAGCTGGAGTGAGGCGGTGCCCTTCGGCATCTTCCCGCATCTGGATTGGACGGCGGCATTTTCTATCCGCTACGGCAATCTGTTCTACAATCCCTTCCACGCGCTTTCGATTGTGTTCCTTTATGGCTCCGTGTTGCTCTTTGCGATGCACGCGGCAACCATTCTGGCACTCGGCCGTTATGGTGGTGAGCGTGAAATCGAACAGACGCTGGACCGTGGCACCGCAGCGGAACGCGGTGGCTTGTTCTGGCGCTGGACCATGGGCTTCAACGCCACTTTTGAAAGCATCCACCGCTGGGCTTGGTGGTTTGCCTTCCTTTGCCCTGTCGCGGGCGGGATTGGCATTCTGCTGACCGGAACTGTGGTTGATAACTGGTATCTCTGGGCGGTGGATCGGAACTTCGCGCCAGCCTACACAATGCCTTGGACACCGGCTGTTGATCCTTCCATCGTACAAGGAGCACCGCGATGAGCAACAAGTTTACTCTCAGCATCGCGGCCCTGGTGGTGGCGCTGCTGTGCGGTGTGATCTTCGTCACCACCTTCGAACGGCCACCGGTGTTTTCCACACAAGGCGGCTTCCGCGGGCTTTCGATGGGCGAGGTGGAAAACCCGCGTACGCTTCCTGCGCTTCTCGCAGCCAATCAGGCGCCTGAAGCGCCTGAAGCGGCCGATACGACAGGCCCAAGGGCACATGAAGCCTATCAGAATGTGCAAGTGCTGCGTGACGTGAGTGAAGCGCAATTCAACCGCATCATGCTGGCCATGACGGAATGGATCGCGCCCAATCAAGGTTGCGGCTATTGCCATAACGTTGAAAACATGGCGTCCGATGAAGTCTATACCAAAGTCGTCGCCCGGCGTATGTTGCAGATGACGCATAAGATCAATTCGGAATGGGCGACCCATGTCGGCCAAACCGGCGTGACCTGCTACACTTGCCATCGCGGCAATCCGGTGCCGACCATGGTCTGGTCAACTGAACCAAATAGCCGTGCTGGCCTGCAATCGCCGCGCGGGCAGAATCATCCCGCTGCTTCCGTGGGGGAAAGTTCTTTGCCTTCGGATCCCTTCACCCCCTTCCTTTTGGGTGAGCAGCAGATCCGCAATATAAGCACCACGTCGCTCCCCGGCCGGAATAGTCAGAACACCATGTCAACGGAATGGACCTACGCATTGATGATGCATATGTCCACGTCGCTTGGCGTGAATTGCACCTATTGCCATAACAGCCGTTCCTTCGCTGAATGGGCGCAAAGCCCGCCGGCGCGGACGACTGCCTGGCACGGCATCCGCATGGTGCGGGACATCAACATGTCCTACATCGAACCGCTGAAGCCGCTTTGGGCGAGCAATCCAAATGGTCCGGCGGAAGGCCCGCATGGCCCGCGGCTTGGCGCGATGGGCGATCCGCTGAAGGTGAATTGCTCAACATGCCACCAGGGTGTGAATCGTCCCCTGAATGGTGCGCCCATGCTGCGTGACTTCCCTGAATTGAAGCAGGTCAATCAAGGCCCGCTGCGTTCAGCCGATGCCACGCCGCGATAACAGGTTGGGGCGGGATGACTGATCCCGCCCAGTCTTGCGTGACGAAGCTTTGGGGCCTCCGCGTCTTGCGCGGGGGCTTTCCTTTTCTGGCCATCAGCACTGGTGTTTTATGCCGAATGAGATGAAGGCGCTAGACCCGCGCCCGCATGCGATTGTGATTGGCTCCGGCTTTGGCGGCTTGGCCGCAGCCGTTCGGCTTGGGGCGCGCGGTTGGCGCGTGACAATCCTTGAAAAACTCGATGCACCTGGTGGGCGCGCTTATGTCTTCCGCCAGGATGGTTTTACCTTTGATGCTGGTCCCACCATCATCACGGCGCCCTATTTGCTGGAAGAACTCTGGTCGCTCGCTGGCCGCGAGCTTGCGCAGGATATTGATTTGCGCGCGATGGATCCCTTCTACCTAATCCGCTTCGATGATGGCGAAGTGATGCGCTGTTCTGCAGACCTTGATGTCACGCGGGCTGAGGTGGCGCGGATTGCGCCGCAAGACAGTGCAGGCTTTGAGCGCTTTATTCTTGAAAGCGAACGCATCTTTCGTGTGGCCTTCGCCGATCTGGCCGATAAGCCTTTCCATAGTCTTGCAAGCCTGATCAGTGCCGCGCCGGATTTGATCCGGCTGAAGGGGTATCGCACTGTCTATAGCCGCGTCTGCGATTACTTCACCAGCGATAAGCTCCGCGTTGCCTTCAGCTTCCACCCGCTATTGATCGGCGGGAATCCCATGACCACCACCGCCTATTACTGCCTGATCGCGCATCTGGAACGGCTGCATGGTGTGCATTACGCCATGGGCGGCATGGGCGCGCTGGTGCAAGGCATCGTCAATCTCGCGACAAGTCTGGGTGGTTCCATTCGCTACAATACGGAAGTGAAGCGCATCACCACCGAAGGCCGCCGCGCAACGGGCGTTGAGCTGGCCGATGGCGAAAGGCTAGACGCCGATATTGTTGTCTCCAACGCTGATGTTGCCTGGACTTACAGCAAGTTGCTGCAGGATTTTCCGCGCCGGCGCTGGACAGATCGCAAAATCGCCCGCGCGCGTTATTCCATGAGTCTTTTCGTCTGGTACTTCGGCACCAAGCGCCGGTATGAGGATGTGTATCACCACACCATGGTGCTCGGCCCGCGCTACCAGGAATTGCTGCATGATATCTTTACGCGCAAGCACTTGGCAGAAGATTTCAGCCTTTATCTGCATCGCCCAAGCGCGACGGATGGGTCCCTTGCGCCGGAGGGCTGCGATTCCTTCTACGTTCTCGCCCCCGTGCCGCATCTTGGCAGCAAGGTGGATTGGGACAAGCATGCGGAGCCTTATCGCAAGGCTATCGAGAAGCGCCTGGAGGAAACAGTCTTGCCGGGCCTTGGTGAGGCGCTTGTCACATCCCGCATGATCACGCCGCTGGATTTTCAGGATCGGCTGCTATCCGTGAATGGTGCGGCTTTTGCACTGGAACCGCAGCTTTTCCAAAGTGCCTGGTTCCGCCCGCATAATGTGAGCGAAGAAGTGCAGGGGCTTTATCTTGTTGGTGCTGGCACGCATCCGGGTGCGGGTGTGCCGGGCGTGATTTCCTCAGCCAAGGTGTTGGATCAGCTTGTGCCGCATGGTGATACGCTCAGGCGAAGTTAAGCGCGCCCCGCCCCAATCCGAATCGCACCGCGCGCGCCGGCCCAATCTTCCAAAAGCCGCGCTGCGGCAATGCGCCCAGACATCGCCGCCATGGGAATGCCAGGCCCGGGATGCACGGAACCGCCGGCCAGATAGAGTCCCCGCAAACGCGTCACCGCGCCGGGGCGCGCGAAAGTGGCAGTTGGGCCATGGCCTGCGCGGCCATAAAGCGCGCCACCTGAACCCGGGAAAAGCCGCGCAAAACCTTCTGGTGTGGTGATAACTTCCTCGCCCGCGCTGCGCGCCACATCCAGGCCGCAGGCTTTGAGCAAGCCAAAGCCACGTTCGCCGAGTTCTGCAATTTCATCAGGCGTTTGGGCGCGCCGGTCGCCATCGGGCGGCGCATTGATCAGAACAAGCATCCGTTCCGGCGTGCCCTCTGCCGGTCCTGGCCCCGCTTCGCGATCCTGCGCGCAAATATAGACTGTCGGTGCGGCGGAGATGTCGCGCTGGCGGAAGATGGCGTCGAATTCCGCCGCGTAATCCTCGGCGAAAAACACATTGTGATGCACCAACGGAAAGCCGGAGGTGGGCGCCTTCACGCACCAGGTGACGGCGGAAAGGGAACGGGCCGCGCGCGGTGTATCCTCCGCTGCGTTGCGTGGCGCTTGCCCCAAAAGCCCCTGCGCCAAGGCCGCCACATCGCCATTGAAGACCACGGCATCGGCGGTGAGTTCCTCGCCATTCGCCAGCCGCACGCCGCAAGCCCGGCCCTGGCGCGTCAGAATCTCCGCAACCTCCGCAGCAAAGCGGAACTCAGCGCCCTTGCCTTCCGCCAGGCGCTGAATCGCATCCGCCACGCGCCGCATGCCGCCTTGCACGAACCACACACCATCCTGTTCCACATGCGCGACCAGCATCAGTGTGGCCGGCGCCAACCAGGGTGAACAGCCGCAATAGGTTGCGTAGCGCCCGAATAGCTGGCGCAAGCGTGGGTCGCGAAAATGCTCGCCCAAGGCATCCCAAAGTGTTTTCATCGGCGCGGTGCGGATCAGCGCGGCGATATTCGTGATGCCCACGCGCTTGACCAGATCAAGCGGGGAGGGGCGTTCAGCGGCAATGAAGGAACCGCGCAGCGTGCGGAAGATATCAGCGCTGCGCGCGCAAAAGGCACGGTAGCCGCGCGCCTCGGCGGCGCCGGCGAAATCGCCGATGGCATCTGCGGAACGTGTGATATCGGCGAAAAGATCAAGCCTGCCGCCAGCGCGCCATGCATGTCGCGCCAGGATATCCGCTTTCTGTAGGGGCAGCGCAGCTTCAAGGGAAGCGCCGGCATCCGCGAACAGCCCCTCAAAAATCCAGCGCATGGTAAAGACCGTGGGGCCGCCATCAATCGGGCTGCCGCCCACCATCACTTCGCGCATCTTGCCGCCTGGTGCTGCAGCACGTTCCAGCACCGTCACCGCAGCACCGCGCCGCGCGAGGTCAGCGGCGGCCGCCAAGCCGCCCATGCCGGCGCCAATGACAACAACGCGTGGGGCAGCCATGTTACGTCGCAGCGCTCAAGCGTCTGCCGCGCCCGGCGAATTGCCGATCCACCACGCGGCGATGCCAGATAATCAGCGAAACACCCACGACCAACGGCACTGCCCACATGAAGGGATTGAGCGCCAATTCCGGAAAAATCCTGACGGACCCGAAGGCCATGAAGGCGGTGTAGACGGAAATGCCGGCACCCACCAAAGCCTTGATATGTTCCTTGATCCAGGAACCCGGCCCCGGTTCCCGCGCCAGAAGAAACCACAGATTCGTGGCCGCCGTCGCCAGCCCCACCATACAAATGCCGATCATCAATGGCTGACCAATCATCCAACCCTGCCAGGCGCAATTCAGCGAAGCCGGAATGAGCGCATATTGCAGAAACAGATTGAGCTTGGTGCGGTTCAATTCATGCCGCCGCTTGTTGCGAATGGAAAGCCAGCCATACCAGGCAAGGTTCACGGTCAGCAGCCCGGTCATCAGCATCATCCAGCCGAAAATGCCGCGGATAAAGGCCTCGTCAAACCGCCCTTCCAGATGCGGGTGGGTTTCAATTGGCGCTGCCAGGGTCAGCAGACTCATGGTCATGGCAAGGCAGCCGGTGATCAGCAACGCAAAGGTGAAAATCTTGCCCCAGCGCGCGTGATTGGCGCCGCCCTTGCGCCCGATCACGGGCACCCAGAAAGCGATGGCACCAATGCTGCCCGTCACGATATGGGCGGCGACCAGCGCATGGAACAGGAACAGGACCATCCGAGCCTCCCCGACTTTGAAGTGACAATCGCACTTGACATATGCTGATGTAAAGCGTGGAAATCGGATCATGACAGGTCGAGGCAAAAAAGGCGCGCTTCCCCAGACCGGCGCAGCCATCTGGGCGGGCAGGGGGGCATGAATCACGCGCTGAATTTCCGCGCCTTTGCGCCGCCGCGCCCGGAACCCTTGCCCGCGGTCATTGCGCTGATGCGCTGCATGATCCGCGGCGATGGTGATTTGCTCTCGCTTTTGCCGGTGGAAGCCTATCGCATGCCGATCGGGCCGCTGGGTTATTCCCGCCGGTCCACCATCATCGTCAATCGCCCCGATCTGGTGCGCGAGGTGCTGACTGACGCCAAGGGCATTCTGCCCAAAAGCGATCTGATGGTGCATGCGCTGGATCCCTTGATTGGTGATTCGATCTTTGTCTCCTCCGGCGCCACCTGGCGGCGCCAGCGGGCCATGATTGACCCGGCTTTGACGATGATGCGCGTCAATCGCGCCTTTCCTGCGATGGAAGCCGGCGCGGCGGCGGCTGAGGCAACGCTTGCCGATCACGCCGCGCGCGATACGCGCTTTTCGCTTGACCTGATGATGAGCCACATGACGGCGGATATCATCTGCCGTACGGTTTTTTCAACGGGCTTGGAGACGCGCGTGGCGCATGAGGTCTTCGATGCCTTCACGGAATTCGAACATAGCGTCGCGCAGGTGGAAATTCGCCGGCTAATTTTTGACCGCGCATGGAAGCGTATTCCGCAAAAGGAAAGCGTGCTGAATGCCTGCGGCCTGATTCGGCGATATTTGGGTGAATTGCTGGATACGCATTTGGGCGATGGCGCCAGCAGCTTTGACGATATCGCGAGCGCCATCATCGCCGCGCATGATGTGGAAGGCAA
>CAMCZJ010000060.1 GCA_945886995.1 Asaia bogorensis | reverse complement strand
AATCCTTCGGCCCAAAAGGCGCGTAGCCGTTCAATCGCTTCTTGCGTCCAATCCATGAAGGAACCCCCTTTGATCTCCCCAACACAATATACGGTAGGCAAAACACGCCTGAGACACAACCTCTATGATGCGGCGCGCTGAAGAAATCTGTGGAAAACATTCGGTGACGCCTTGTCAGAGGCGCCCGGGTGGGGTCCGATGCCCCATGCCCACCTTTAACTTGCTTGAACCCCGGTCCAGTTGGCTGCCTTCCCTTGACTAGCGGCGCGGCGCGGTTGCGCCAGATATTGGTGCTGGCGGCACCGACCACGCTGCTGGTCGCGACCCAGATCATCGCGCAATTGATCGAACCCTGGCTCGCGGCGCGGCAGGGCCAGGCGGCTTTGGCGGGCTGGGCGGTGGTACTGCCTTTCACGCTGCTGCTTTCCCAAATGTCGGCTGGTGCCATGGGGGGCGGCGTGGTCTCGGCCATTGCGCGCGCCTTGGGCGGCGGGAAGCGCGATGAAGCGGCGGCGCTTGCCGCCCATGCTTTGATCATCGCCTGCGCGGGTGCGGCGCTTTTCGCTTTGCCCTTTCTGTTGTTTCCGAGCGCGATCTTGGGCCTGATCGGCGGCGCGGGGGCGGCCGAGGCTGGCGCTGCCTATGCCGCCTGGACCTTTGGTGCCGGCGCGCTGCCGGCCTGGATGGCCAATACCTTGGCGTCCATCCTGCGCGGTGGCGGGCGGCATGCCCTGGCGGCGCGGGGCGTGGTTGGCGGGTGGCTGATCTTCCCGCCGCTCGCTTGGCTGTTCATGGAACCGCTCGGGCTCGGCTTGCCCGGCGCCGGCATGGCCTTCGCGCTCAGTATGAGTGCTTCCGCGCTGATTATGGCACTTGTGGTGCTGCGCGGCGGTGCCGGGTTTGTGCCGGATTTTCGCGCGCCGCTCAGCCGCGCGCTGTTTGGGCGCATCCTGGCGGTGGGGCTGGTTGCCTGCGTGATGGCAACACTGGCCAATCTGGCCACCATCCTGGTCACGGCGCGCATCGCAGCACACGGGCCGGCGGCAATTGCGGCCTATGGCATTTCAGCGCGCATGGAATTCCTGATGATCCCACTGGCTTTCGGCATAGGATCGGCGCTCACGGCCCTGGTCGGGCGCGCGGTTGGTGCGGGGGATTGGGAGGAAGCGCGACGCATCGCCTGGACGGGTGGCGCTTTGGCCTTTGCGGTGACGGGCGTCATCGGCTTTGGCATCGCCCTTTTCCCCGCCCAGGTGGCGGCGGCCTTTGCGAGTGACGCGGCCGTGGCGGCGATTGCGACTGAGGCGCTGGGGATTATTGGCTGGGCCTTGCCCGGTTTTGGCTTGGGCATGGCGCTTTACTTCGCTGCCATGGGGGCAGGGCGGATGCGCTGGCCGGTGGCCGCGGCAGTCACGCGCGTGGGGCTTGCGGTGCTGGGCGGTGCCTTGCTGATGGATGTGGCGGGGCTTGGGCTGCAGGGGCAATTCATTGCCGTGGCGCTTGGCATTACTGCCTATGGGCTGATTTGCGCGCTCGCGGTGCGGCCTGGGGTTTGGCCGGGGAGAAACTAACCGCCCCTTCACGCGCGGGGCGCTGCGCGCTACCTCTCCGCACTTCGAAAACGCGGACCCGATGGGCGAAACATGACCAGCAGCAATGATATCCGTGCGACCTTCCTGGATTACTTCCGTCGCAATGGCCATGAGGTGGTGGAAAGCAGCCCGCTGGTGCCGCGCAATGATCCCACGCTGCTGTTCGCCAATTCCGGCATGGTGCAGTTCAAGAATGTCTTCACCGGCCAGGAAAAGCGCCCCTATTCCCGCGCCACCTCGGCGCAGAAAGTCGTCCGCGCCGGGGGCAAGCATAATGACCTTGATAATGTCGGCTATACCGCGCGGCATCACACGTTTTTCGAAATGCTCGGCAATTTTTCCTTCGGGGATTACTTCAAGGACCAGGCCATTCCTTATGCCTGGGAATTGCTGACCAAGGATTTCGCGCTACCCAAGGACCGGCTGCTGGTCACGGTCTATTCAGAAGATGAAGACGCTGCCGATATCTGGAAAAAGGTCGCGGGGATCGGCGATGATCGCATCATCCGCATCCCGACTTCCGATAATTTCTGGCGCATGGGCGATACCGGTCCCTGCGGCCCTTGTTCCGAGATTTTCTTCGACCATGGCGACAAGATTTTCGGTGGCCCGCCCGGCAGCGCCGATCAGGATGGTGATCGCTTCATCGAGATCTGGAACCTGGTTTTCATGCAGTTCCTGGAAGAACCGGCCGGCACGCGCAACCCGCTGCCACGACCTTCCATTGATACCGGCATGGGGCTGGAACGCTTCGCCGCCATTCTGCAAGGCAAGCACGATAATTACGACACGGACACTTTGCGTGCCATTATTCTGGCGAGTGCGGAAGCGACCAGCCAAGACCCGGATGGGCCGTTCCGGTCCAGCCACCGCGTGGTGGCCGACCATTTGCGCGCCGGTGCCTTTCTGCTTGCCGATGGCGTGCTGCCTTCCAATGAAGGCCGCGGCTATGTGCTGCGCCGCATCCTGCGCCGCGCCATGCGGCACGCGCATATGATGGGATCGCGTGAGCCCTTGATGCATCGCATCCTGCCTTCGCTGATCCGGCAAATGGGCACGGCCTATCCGGAATTGGTGCGCGCTGAGGGGCTGATTGCTGAGACGCTGCGGCTTGAGGAAACGCGCTTCCGGTCCCTGCTGGAACGTGGCCTGCACATGCTGGCTGAAGAAACCGACAAGCTTGGGTCCAATCAGACCCTGCCGGGCGACATCGCCTTCCGCTTATATGATACCTTCGGCTTCCCCTTGGACCTGACGCAAGATGCTTTGCGCGGTGAAGGCCGCGCGGTGGATGTGGAAGGCTTCAACGCCGCCATGGCGGAACAAAAGCGCCGCGCCCGTGCTGCCTGGGCCGGCAGCGGGGAAGCGGCTACCGAAAGCCTCTGGTTCGATGTGCAGGAAAAGATCGGCGCCAGCGAATTCCTAGGCTATTCCACCGAAGGCGCAGAAGGCGAGATCACCGCGCTGGTGGTGGATGGCAAGGTGGTGGATCATGCCGCGGTGGGCACGGAAGTGGCCGTGCTGCTGAACCAGACGCCGTTTTATGCCGAAAGTGGTGGCCAGGTGGGCGATACGGGGGTGATTGTCGCGGGCGATGCCTGCCGGATTGAAATCCGCGATACGCAAAAGAAGCTCGGCAATCTTTTCGTGCATCTGGGCAAGGTTGTGCATGGCGAAGCCAAGCCCGGCATGGCGGTGAGTGCGACAGTTGATCATGCGCGCCGGTCCAATATCCGCGCGCATCATTCGGCGACCCATTTGCTGCATGAGGCGTTGCGCCGGCGGCTTGGTACGCATGTCGCGCAGAAGGGCAGCTTGAATGCACCGGATCGGTTGCGTTTTGATGTCTCCCACAACAAGCCCATGGAAGCCGAGGAACTCGCTTGGGTGGAGGCGGAGGTGAATGCCCGCATTCGCGAAAATGCTGAGGTGATCACGCGGTTGATGACACCCGAAGCGGCGGTGGAAGCCGGCGCCATGGCGTTGTTTGGCGAAAAATATGGCGAGGAAGTGCGCGTGGTTGGCATGGGCCATGACCCGGCGGCGACCGACAAACACGGCGTCTATTCGCTTGAACTTTGCGGCGGGACGCATGTGCGGCGCACCGGCGATATCGGCCTGTTCAAGATTATTGCCGAAGGCGCCGTCAGTGCCGGCGTGCGGCGCGTGGAAGCCGTCACGGGTGATGCGGCGCTGTCTTACATCAATGAAATGGAAGAAAGCCTGACGGCGGCGGCGGCTGTCTTGAAGGCGCAGCCTGGCGAATTGGCCGGGCGTATCGCGGCGCTGGTGGAAGAACGCCGCAAGCTGGAACGCGATGTGGCGGAGCTTCGCAAGAAGCTCGCGACCGGTGGCGGCGGTGCGGAGATTGAGGAAGTGGCCGGGCTACGGCTTTCGCTGCGCGATCTGGGCGAAGTGCCACCGCGCGATTTGAAGGGCCTGGCTGAAGCAATTCTGAAAGGCGGTACGGCGGATGTTGTGGCGCTGATCAGCACGGCGGAAGGCAAGGCGAGTATTGTGGTTGCGGTGGCTGAAGCCGCCAAGGGCCGCGCCGATGCGGTGGCGCTGGTGCGCGCGGCCTCGGCCGCGGTGGGTGGCAAGGGCGGTGGCGGGCGGCCCGATATGGCGCAGGCCGGCGGGCCGGATGCAGCCAATGCGGCAGAAGCGCTGGCGGCGGTGAAGGCGGCGTTGGCGGGGTAGGTTTGGGGCCAAGCTGAGCCTGGACCTTAAAGGCGCGCGTAATGACAGATCTTCGGATTGGGATTGACCTGTCGCATGCCGAGCGTAACGCGATTGTGGTACGCGAAAGGCTGATCGCGCTTCGCACCAAATACGCGCTTGGCGCTTACGAATATTGCCGAGAAGTCGTGATAACGCCGACAGTTATACCGTACAGCCATCCGGTGATCAGGCTGACTACCGGCTATTGGACCGAGACTGCCTTGCTGGCAAACTACATTCACGAGCAGATGCATTGGTATGTGACCTGGTATTCCCACAAGCATACCGACCAGTGGCGCGCGGTGTGGGCAGCACTCGAACAACGCTATCCTGATCCGCCCATCGGGCGCGGCGAAGGCGCTGATACGCTTGCCTCAACGCATCTGCACCTGATCGTGAATTGGCTGGAAATTGAGGCGCTCAGCAGCTTAATTGGTGCAGAAGCCGCGAAGGAGCATGTCGCGCGGCTGCATTACTATCGCTGGATTTATGCAGCCGTCATACAAGACCGGCAGGCATTGGGGGAGCTTTATGCTTCCCATAGGCTGGTGCCGATCCTCCCGGCCCATGAGATGAGCCCGGAGGATCTTGCCCTTGCTGCACGGCTTGACGAGGCGTGAGAAAGGCGAAGGCGCCTCACATCTCACAAAGCGTCAGCGTGCGGCCTTCGATCAGCGCCGCATAGGCATCGCGCACCTTGGCAAGGCGCGGGTTCTTGGTGTGCACATCCACCGCCGCGCGGTCCTGATAGACCTCACACAGCATAACGCGGCTTTTGTCATGCGCGCCATCCTTGTCGAGCGGTTGCAGGACATCAAAGCGCTCGCAACCCGGTTCTTCCTGAAGCGTCAGGCGGGCATGTTCGCGGATGATCGCGTCAAAGGCCGCGTGCTGGCCTTCCTTGATCTTGAATTCAACGGCGATGGCGATTTTGGGCATGGGGTATCCTCCTGTGTGTAAAACGTTTGATGGTCAGGGAAGTTTGGCGCCGCCGCGCGCTTGCAGGCGCGCCAGCAAATAGTCAATTTCCGCCGTGGTTTCCGGCGAAAGCTTGGGGCCGGGCGCACGCAAAGCCGCATGTGCAATAATGCCGCGCCGCGCCAGCACATGCTTGCGGATGGCAAGGCCAAGCCCCGGCTGCAATTCGCTGCGGATCAATGGCAGATGAAGATCAAAGGCATCCTGCGCGGCGTCGCGCTTGCCTGCCGCCATCAACGCAATCACTTGGGCCAGCATTTCCGGGAAGGCATAGCCGGTCATGATGCCATCCGCGCCGCGCGACAGTTCTTCTGGCAGGAACTGGCCGCCATTACCGCCCAGAATGCTGATGCGTGGCATCTTGCCTTCCGATTCCATCTTCCGAATGGCGGAAAGCTTATCAAGCCCGGGATAATCTTCGGCCTTCAGCATCACCAGGCGCGGGTCAGCCGCAGCGCGCGCCACCATGGCAGCGCTGATATGAATGCCGGTCAGTTGCGGGAAATCCTGCAAGACAAAGGGCGCATCGCCCACCGTATCCATGGCCTGCATAATGTAGGACAGCACCGCATCATCGCCCTTAAGGCCAGGCGCCGGCGCCACCATGATGCCCGCCGCACCCAGATCAAGCGCGCCCTGCGCCACAGCGCGCATGCTGGAAAAACCAGGCGCCGAGGCACCCACCACCACCGGCACGCGCCCCGCCACGCGGTTGATCACGCGCTTGACGAAGCTGATCGCTTCTTCCTGATCAAGCTTCGGCGCTTCACCCATCACGCCAAGTAGCGTCAGGCCACTCGCACCCGCGGCCAGAAAGGCATCGGTCATGCGATCCGCACTGGCAAGATCAAGCGCGCCATCGGGCATGAAGGGGGTGGGCGCAATGACGAAAACGCCCTTGGCATTTCTGGTGAGCATGGAAGGGTCCTCAGATGTTGCGGGGAGCATAGAACAAGCCGCTTGCCTCGCCCAGGCTTGACGCTTGGCATAAAGCGCCATCCCATGGGCGCTTAAAGCCACGCGGTCAGGAATACGCCATGTCCCAACATCAGGTGCAGCATTACCTTGCCGTCCGAGAGGATTGGCTCGCCGCGCGGCAGGAAGAAATCCTGGACCCCGCGCAGGTGATCATTGATCCGCATCACCATCTCTGGGATCGGCCGGGCTGGCGCTATTTGCATGATGAATTCCTGGCCGATCTGAAAAGCGGCCATAACGTCAAGGCGACGGTTTATGTGCAGGCGCGGTCCATGCATCGCGCCGCGGGGCCTGAGGCCTTGAAGCCGGTGGGCGAGACAGAATTCGTCACCGGCATTGCCGCGATGTTCGCAAGCGGCATCTATGGCGATATCGCCGCCAATGCCGGGATTGTGGGCTATGCCGACCTGACGCTGGGTGAAGCCGTGCAGCCGGTGCTGGAAGCGCATATCGCGGCTGCCGGCGGCAGGTTTCGCGGCATTCGCCATATCGCGACCTGGGACCCGGACCCCGTCATGCTGAACCCGGCCTATACGCCGGCGGAAAACATGATGGACAGCGCTGCATTTCGTGCGAGTTTCGCAGCCCTTGGGCGGAATGGGCTTTCCTTTGATGCCTGGATCTATTTCCATCAGATCCCGCGCCTGGCCTCACTCGCACGCGCCTTCCCCGAAATCCCGATCGTGCTGGATCATTGCGGCGGGATTCTTGGCATCGGCCCCTATGCCGGCAAGCGCGATGAGGTTTTCGCTGCCTGGTCGCGCAACATGGCGGAACTGGCGCAATGCCCGAATGTCATGGTAAAGTTGGGCGGGCTTGGCATGCGCCTGCCGGGCTTTGGGCTTGAAGTGGGCGCGATTGCGCCATCATCGGAAGAATTGGCGCAGCATTGGCGCCCTTGGATGGAACGCTGCATTGAACTTTTTGGCACCAGCCGCTGCATGTTTGAAAGCAATTTCCCAGTGGATAAGGGCGGCTATGGCTATGCGGTTGGCTGGAATGCTTTCAAGCGCATCGCCGCTGGTGCCTCGGCCGAGGAAAAGGCAGATCTGTTCTGGCGGAGTTCCGCGCGGTTTTATCGGCTGACGCAGTTTCTTTGATCACCTCCCCTGCTTTGGGAGTGCGGGGAGTAGGTAATCAAGAAACAAATCGGGATTTTCGGCAAAGGGAAAATGCCCGATGCCATCCATGCGCTGGAATCGCGCACCAGGGATTTTTGCGGCTGTCGCGGCTGAATGTTCTGCCGTGCAGGAATAATCATATTCGCCGGTCAGCAAGGTGAGCGGGCATTTCTGTGTATCAATCCGATGGATGCGATCGCGCGCGTCCCATTCCCCGGAATAGAAAAGAATATCGCCCGGAAAAGTCCCGCAACCACCCTGGCTATAGTGCCACCAGACTTCGGCGGCGCATTCAGCGGGTGATTGGGGTGCCATCAAGCCTTCAATCCATTCAGGCGTGAAAATCGCGGCGTTCACGCGCGGATGATCTGCCCATGGGGTGCGACGGCCAGCGATATGTTCAGATGCCTCACAGGCGATGATGGCCGCGAAGCGTTCTGGTGCGCGGAGCGCCATCTCAAGACAGATTTCGCCCGACATGGAAGCACCGAGCAGGATTGGCTTTTCTTCAAAACCCCAGGAATCGAGGAAGCTCAGGATCAATACGGCGTAAAGGTCCGTATCCAGCGCCCAAGCCCCGGGTTCGGCGGCGGGTGCGGAACGGCCATGCCCTGGCAGATCAAAGGCGGTAACGGCATAGCCCGCCTCCGCAAGCCGAGGATTTGTCATGAGGCGATGGAACTGCCGTGAATCTGAACCAGCCGTGTGCAGGCCAAGGATCGGACGCCCCCGCCCCGCGCTTTCGCCATAGACTACAAACTCTCGCCCTTTGGCACGCAGCTTGACATAGCGGCCCTGCGCGGCAGGGCATGGGCCACCAGTACCAAGCTGCGGCCTGAGCGAAGCCGGCGCCGGTTCTGGCGTGCCCGTGAGCGACCAACGCGCGAGATCGAAAATACGCCGCAAGATATGCGCATATTGCGCCCAGGCCAGTTCATCGCCTTCTGCCGAGAAACCCGGAACCCGCATCCGTAGTGCATAAAGATGATGATGATGCCGTGCAGGGCGCATCTTCAGAAATTCATCCCAAGTCGCGCCTGCTGCGATGAAGCGTGTTTCGGCTTCCGCATTTAATGAAAGGTGAACAGCGTCCTCGGTCAGCTCGATAGCGATCGCAAAGCCAGGCTGCATGACGGCGAAGCGCCCATCGGCGCCGGGAAGCCGAGAGCGCAATATGTCATCGCTTGCGCAAAGCCTGCGCCAGCGATCCAGCAATGGTGCGGTGCCAAATTTCTCCCAGCCGATTGGCATGCGATCCCCCTTCAAAACGCGCGCAGCATCCATGTTGTGCCGGGGCATGACAAGGGGATTACTCAGTTGGTGCGGGTGGTTCACTGGCGGCACGCGGTTGCGGCGGCGGCGGTACCCAGGGGCGATTACCGCGCCAGGCGCGATCTGAAACCACCACTGCGCCTGTGGGCAAAAGCCATATGGCATGTGGGCCGTCGCGCCAGACAGAGAAGCGGTCAATCACGATGCTGTGGCGGCACCGTTGCCGGATGGGTTCGGCGGAGATGATCACCGCAACCGCGCCGCATTGCGCCATGATAGTGCCACGCCGCACCAGGAAGGCGCCCGGACCTTCATCCACAACGCAACCCTCAGCGCTACAGCGTAGTTTGCCCTCGGCGGCGCTGCCCTCCGCGGGCAAGGCTTGCGCGGCTTCTTGCCCGTAAAGGCGAAGCCATGCGTCGCGCGTGAGCGACGAAGCGCCCTGCTGGCGCTGGAGGAAAAGTGTATCGGCGGCAGAAATGGCAATCAGGCGCGCATCACCTGAAATCAGAATATGCGGTGGCTGGACAAAGGTTGCGCTTGAAAGCCCGAGGATGATCGGCAGCAAACCAAAAGCGCGCCACCAGCGCCGCCAGAGGCACAGCCAGCAAAGCCCGAAAGCAAAGACCATCAGTCCCCAGGCGGGGATGGGCGTTGCGGCTTGGGTGGCGCCTGGCCAGCCAGCCACAATGCGGGCAACCCACAAAACACCTTCTACACCAAGCCCCATGACCCAAAGCGCCGGCGCTTCAAGGCCAAGCGGCATCAGAACGGCGGCCAGCATGCCGGCGGGCATAATGATGAAGGAAGTGAGCGGCACCGCAACCGCATTTGCAGCCACGCCATACCATTGCAGCCTACCAAAATGTCCAAGGCCAAAGGGCGCGGTGGCGGCGCCCGCAAGGATGGAGGTGAGCATCAGCCCCATCACGCCCAAAGCGATTCGCCGCGCCCAACTATTTTCGCCGCGCAGCGTCGCCAGGCGTGGTTGCAGCGCTTCCCAGCCCGCGATCAGGGCGAGCACCGCAGCGAAGGACATCTGAAAGGACGGGCCAAGCAGCGAAGCCGGATCAAACACCATCACCACCGCCGCCGCCCAGGCGAGTCCGCGCAGCGATATCGCTTTTCGTCCGGCTAGAATGGCGAGGGTGACAAGGCAGGCCATGGCGAAGCTACGCTGCATGGGCACCTGCGCGCCGGTCAGCAGCATATAGAAGCCACCGGCAAGCAGGGCTCCACAACCGGCGAGTAGCTTGCCCGGAACACGCAACGCCAATGGGCGATAAAGCGCCGATAAAAGGCGTAACACCCAGAAGGAAACGCTCATCACAATCGCGATATGCAAACCTGAGACAGACAGCAGATGCGCCAGACCAGAATCCCGCATGGCATTCAGATCGGCGACTGAAATGGCGCTTTGACTTCCAGTGAGCAATGCCGCCGAGATCGCGCCAGCCGCGCCTGGTAGCGCTGCCATGACGCGTGCTTCCAAGTCCCTGCGCAAGCCGGAGAGTGGCGGTGCTTCACCTGCGGCTGGTGTCAATTCGGCGGCGCCGATGGCGAAACCGACGCCGCCCTGACCGCTAAAATAGGCGGCGCGCTGGAAATCCCATGCACCAGGATAGGCGGGTGCAGCTGGCGGACGGATTAATGCCCGGACGCGCAGGTGGTCGCCCGGCGCAGGCCGTGCAGGGTCATCATTACGCAGGCGCAGGCGCAGCCTTCGCTCCAGGGTTGGCGCATCAGGGGCAAGCCTTGCCTCTGCCAGCGTAACCCTTAACCCCTGCGGCAATGCTTCAACCTTCTGAACGATGCCTTGAACCACCGCGGCGCGCATTGGCGGGGATATTGGCGGCGGTGCCCTTTGTGCATGCCATAGCGCCACGGCGAAGCCAAAGCTGAACGCCGCTGCCAATCCGCAAAGCCAACCGCAAAAAGGCAACCGGCGTGCAATCAAAAGGGCTAGGATGATCAGGGCGGGGGAGAGCCAGATGAGGCGGTAATCCGGTTCGCTGCGAAGGCTGAAATAGAAAAGGATGCCCCCACCCATCGCTACCGGCAGCCAGAGAGCTTGCTGCTGACGCTCCGCAGCAAAGGCGTCTTGCCATCTTGCCAAGCGCACGCGCCAACTGACCGAAATTGAGGTCATGATTGGAGCAAGGTCGCAGAGGGGGGTGGTGAGAGCACAACCATAAGTTTATATTGGGTTGGGCCGACAACCAAATGGGAAAATGGTCGGTTGCCTCGCCAAAGCGTCAGATTTGCCCTTCGCGGCTTGTGCTTTAAAGGCGAGACATCAGGAGAATGATCTAGACACCATGACTGTTCGCACGCGCTTCGCACCATCCCCCACCGGCTATCTACACATCGGCGGGGCCCGTACCGCCCTGTTTAACTGGCTTTTCGCGCGCCATCATGGCGGGGAATACCTGCTGCGTATTGAGGATACGGACCGGGAACGCTCTACCCGGGAAGCGGTTGATCAGATCCTGGATAGCTTGGCGTGGCTCGGGCTTTCGCCCGATGAACCGCCAGTCTTCCAGGCAGAGCGTGCGGCGCGGCATCGCGAAATTGCGGAAGCGCTGCTGGCCATGGGCAAGGCTTATCGCTGTTGGGCGACACCTGAAGAACTGGCCGAGATGCGTGAACGCGCGGCGGCGGAAGGCCGCCCACCACGCTATGACCGTCGCTGGCGGGATCGTGAGCCGGGGCCGGAACAGGCAGGCAAACCTTTCGCCATCCGCATCAAGGCCCCGCTGGAGGGCGAAACTATTGTGCCCGATTTGGTGCAAGGCGAGGTGCGCGTTGCGAATAGCGAATTGGATGACATGATCATCCTGCGCAGCGATGGTACGCCCACCTATCTGCATGCCGTGGTGGTGGATGATCATGACATGCGCATCACCCATGTCATCCGTGGCGATGATCACCTGACCAATACCTTTCGCCAATGCATGGTCTATGATGCCATGGCCTGGCATCGGCCGCATTTCGCGCATGTGCCGCTGATCCATGGTGCTGATGGCGCGAAGCTTTCCAAGCGTCATGGCGCGGTTTCCGTGCTCGATTTTCGTGAGCAAGGCTACTTGCCCGCTTCTGTTTGCAATTACCTGTTGCGGCTTGGCTGGGGCCACGGCGATGAGGAATTCATCCCGCGTGATCGGGCGGTGAGGTTGTTCGACATCAAGGATGTTGGGCGTGCCGCGGCGCGCATGGATTACGCCAAGCTCACGCATTTGAACGGCCAATATCTGCGCTTGGCTGATGATGATCTACTGACGCGCGATGTTCTGGAACGGCTTGCCAAGCGCACCGTGCTATTTGGGCCCGATGGTGCAAAGCGCTTACGGATGCTGATGCCTTCCTTGAAGGAAAGGGCAAAGACGCTGGAAGAATTGACCGGCGCTTCAGTCTTTGCCGTGCAGGACGGTCCCCCCGTCATGGAAGCCAAGGCTGAAGCCTTACTGACGCCGGAAGCCAAGGCGCGGCTCGCTGATCTCGCCGCGTTCTTGCAGACCGCACCTTGGGAGCGGAACGATCTGGATCAGTGGTTGCGCGATTACTGCGAGGTCAAGGGGATCAAGCTTGGCCAGGTGGCGCAGCCCTTGCGTGCGGCGCTGAGCGGCAGCACCACCAGCCCACCCATTGATGCCGTGCTTTGGGCACTTGGGCGGGAGGAGGCGACCTTGCGCATCCTCTCCGCTGCGGGGTGAGCCTTCACCGACGATGTTTCAATCGGCGCGGATATTGCCGCGCCGAATAACCTCTCCCCATTTGGCCATTTCGGCCTTGATGAAGTCACCGAATTCCGCGCGGCTATTGCCACCCGGAACGGCGCCTTGATCAAAAAGCTGCTTGGAGATCTCGGGGTCCCGTATGGCGCCGGCAAGGGCGCTGTGCAGCCTTTCCAGAATGGGTTCCGGCACGCGTGATGGCGCCACAAACCCGTGCCAATTATTTGTATCCACACTGGGATATCCGAGCTCAATCATGGTGGGCACATCAGGCAACCAGGGCAGGCGCTGCGCGGAGCCAACCGCAAGCGCGCGAATCGTACCCACGCGGATTTGCGGCAGCAGGATCGGTAGATCGGCCAGCCCAACTTGAACCTCATTTTGAATCAGGGCGGTTGTGAGTGGCGCACCGCCGCGATAGGGCACATGCGTCATCTCGATCCCGGTTGCATTGTTCCGTAATTCACCGGCCAGGTGTGGAAGGCTACCCGAACCAGTGGAACCCTGGTTGATCTTGCCTGGTTGTGCGCGTGCCGCTGCGATAAGTTCGTGCAGGGAACGAAAGGGCGTCGCTGAGGATACAACAATCGGTTCCGGTACCAGAACGCCCAGCGTCAATGGTGCGAGGTCGCGCAATGGATCGTAAGGCGTGCCACGATCAAGCTGCGGCGAAATAGCAACCCCGCCAGCGCTGCCAAGAGCGATGGTGTAGCCATCCGGCGTGGCTTTCGCGGCGACATCAACACCTGTGACACCGCCCGCGCCGGGACGATTATCAACGATTACTGGCTGCCCGAGCGTTGCTGTCATCTTCGGTGCCAATAGGCGCGCGACAATGTCGCTCGGCCCGCCGGCGGCAAACGGTACGATAATGCGGATCGGGCGATTTGGAAAATTCTCCTGCGCTGCAAGCGGTGTGCACTGGAGAAAAGCGAATAGGGCGGTAGCCAAGAATCTCAGCATGATAGACGTTCCTTCGTTCTGATCTTTTGTTCTTTTTGTTCAGATGCCATGATTGCGAAGACCGGATGAAACCGCAAGGCAATTGGGGAAGATCACAGCATGAGAATCACACGGATCGAAACCCGGATTCATCGCAGTCCTTTTACCTATGGTGTTGGGATTGATGCGGGGGGCGGTACCAGCCGTGCAACAGGCGGCAATTTGGCACTCAAGACCATGGATACGCTGTTGGTGAAGGTCGAAACGGATGAGGGCATTCATGGCTGGGGAGAGGGGTTTGGCTTTACCCTTGTGGACACAACGCGTGACGCAGTTGATCGGCTGATCGCGCCGGCCTGTATTGGTCAGGATGCGCGGGATATCGGTGCGCTTAGTCGCATGTTGCAAAAGCGCTTTCATAATTTTGGCCGTAACGGTCCTGTGACTTTTGGTATTTCCGCAATTGATATCGCGCTTTGGGATATCGCTGGGAAAATCGCAGGAAAGCCATTGCACGCACTGCTGGGAGATGCTGGGCGAGACAAGGTTCGTGCCTATGCCAGCCTACTGCGCTACGGCAATCCGGAAGATGTCGCACGCAATGCGGCTGAGGCGGTGCGGCGCGGGTATCGTGAAATCAAGTTGCATGAAATTGATCTGGGCTGCATCCGTGCTGCGCGTGGCGCAACGCCAGCGGATATCCCGCTTATGCTCGATATCAATTGCGCTTGGGATAATGAAGGCGATGCATTGGACTTTTGCGAGGCAGTGAAGAATCTGGGCGTTTCCTGGGTTGAGGAACCTACCTGGCCGCCCGAGGATCACGCGGCCATGGCGCGGGTGCGCGCGGCATCGCCCTGCGCAATCGCGGCGGGGGAAAATGCATCTAACCCCGAGGATTTTTGCCGAATGATTGAAGCCGGCGCCGCCGGGATCCTGCAACCCAGCGTGACCAAGCTTGGCGGGCTCACAGCAATGCTTGAGGTGGCGGAGCTGGCGCAGGGTGCCGGCCTGCGGGTGGTGCCCCATTGCCCATATTTTGGGCCTGGGCTGCTGGCGAGCCTACATTTCCTAGCGGCGATGGAGGTGGCTGAGCCTTTGGAGATCTATTTTGCGGACCTAGAGAAGCCGCCTTTTGGGCGGCATCTTCTGCCGGTCCACGGTGAAATTTTTGTGCCACAAGGCCCGGGGTTGGGGCTGGTGCCTCAATGGTGAAATTTGGGGCGCTGGCCGGCGCTCATTAAAAAATCATTTTATAACAATAAATTATGGATTTTCACCTCTGCTTGGCCGCGTTTGCCGCCCCGCTTGACGTGTTTTGTTGATGGTACTAGAAGCCCGTTCACGCTGTTGTTTGGTTGTTTTTTGGGCTTGACTAGCTGATGTTTATTGGCTAATGTGTTTCCCCTGCCGACGATTGGTGGAGTTTTGAGGGGCCGGCTGCTTGGGATGC
>CAMCZJ010000059.1 GCA_945886995.1 Asaia bogorensis | reverse complement strand
GGCGATGCGCTCGCATCCGGCACAACGCTGCAATGGGCGCCGACCTCCAAAACCTGGCAGGCGGGGGCGGTGATGCAGGAGAGCGACCTCAACCGCCGCCAGACGGTGCGCTTTGGGCCGGAGGTCGCCTTTGCGCAAATCGGGATCATCGGCTTTGACGGGCAGATTGAGGTGGAAGCGCTCCGCCTTTACGGCCTGCCGGAGGATGCACCTGCGATCCTGTCCGACTGTCCTGCTTTGCCTGCGGGCGGCAGGACGCTGATGTTCTCCGCCAGTTGGGATCTGCCGAGCATGCCGCCGGGTACCACGACGAATGTGGATGTGACGGTGCCAGGTGCGCGGCGGGGGGATTTTGCGGATGCGTCGCTCGATACCAGCAGCATTGCCTTTGTGCTGGACTGCCATGTCTGGTCGAATGACAAGGTACGCGTGACGGCACGGAATGTGAGCCTGTCTACCGTGGACCTACCTGCTGCGGCGCTGCATGTGCAGGTGGTGAAGCGAAGGGTTGGGTGAGGCGCTGCATGCCCCGGTGAGGACGCCGCCATCAGCCGGGACAGCCTGCCGCTGGCGTCGCGGGGGTTCAGGATGGTAGAGAGGGTGTGAGAGGGGATTGCTCAACACCACCGCTTGATACATCGCCACATCGCAATTTAATCTTGCCTGCGGATCAGTTAGTTACTCCGTTAGGCAACCCACCTATTTGTCTCATTTAATTCGACGACGGACACAATGCACATCGTTTGGTTCAAGAAAGACCTGCGTATTGCGGACCATAGGCCCCTGGCCATGGCGGCTTCATGTGGCGCGGTCTTGCCGCTTTATATCGCTGAGCCCGGTCTTTGGGCGGAGCCGGATGCATCCGCGCGCCAATGGGCTTTCGCCGCGGAGTGTCTTGAGGAGTTGCAGTCCGATCTCGCAGCGCTTGGGCAGCCTTTATGCGTGATGCAGGGTGATGCCGTTTCAATCTTCAGACAACTTCATCAATGCCGCGGCATCACGGGCTTATGGAGCCATGAAGAAACGGGCAATAGCTGGACATATGCCCGGGATATGGCCGTCGCCGCATGGGCCAGGGAAGCCGGTGTGCCATGGCATGAAATGCCACAATTTGGCGTCATCCGTAAGCTCAAAACGCGCGATGGCTGGGCACGGACCTGGGATCGCCGCATGGCCGAACCCATCACCCCGGCCCCGCTGGCCTTGCAACCGCTTCAGGGCGAATGGCCAGCTTCTGTGCCCAGCGCAGCCGCGCTTAGCCTTGCGCCGGATCCCTGCCCGCAACGTCAGCCAGGCGGCAGAACAGCCGCGCTTGCAAGCTTGCATAGCTTTCTGTTCGAACGCGGTCGCGATTACCGCTTTCAGATGTCGAGCCCTTTGACCGCCTTCGATGCTTGCTCACGGCTTTCGCCGCACCTTACCTGGGGCAGCGTTTCGATGCGCGAAGTTGCGCAAGCAAGCGTTGCCAGGATGGATGCTCTGCGGCATTCGTCGGATGCCGATGCACGAGCGTGGCGCGCTTCCCTAATTTCCTTCATGGGGCGACAGTATTGGCATTGCCACTTCATGCAAAAACTTGAGGATGAACCACAGCTGGAATTTAAGAATTTACATCGCGCTTATGATGGGGTGCGTCCAGATATCGCGGACGCTGTGAGGCTTTCAGCCTGGACCAATGGGGAAACCGGATTTCCCTTCCTTGATGCCTGTATGCGGGCACTCAATCAGCATGGTTGGATCAATTTCCGGATGCGGGCCATGCTGATTTCCTTTGCAAGCCACCATCTCTGGCTGCCCTGGCGGGACAGCGGGCTTCACCTCGCGCGCAAATTCGTGGACTACGAAGCAGGCATTCATTGGCCGCAAGTTCAGATGCAATCCGGCACCACTGGGATCAATACGATCCGTATTTATAACCCAGTGAAGCAGGGGATGGATCAGGACCCTTCCGGTGCCTTCATCCGCGCCCATGTGCCGGAATTGCGCGCTGTGCCGGATTTTTTCATACATGAACCGTGGCATTGGCCCGGGGCCGTACAGCTGCGCTACCCGAAACCGATTGTGGATAACGCCGCCGCTGCCAAGGCGGCCCGCGAAACTCTTTACGGGCTTCGTAAGGCTGAAGAACATCGATCACACACCGCAAATATTGCGGATAAGCATGGCAGCCGAAAGGCTGGCCTGCGCATGACAGGCAGGAAAGCCAAGCCGAGCACAAAAGTCAAAACTCAAACACAACTCAAACTGAATTTATGATTGCGTGGCGCGCACCAAATAATCGCGTATCATTGTCAATATAGGGTGAAAATACGTTGGGCGGATCGTGCGTTATCCGGGCCATGCCCTCAGTCTACGCATCAGCAAGGCGTTGTTCCAGCCCCGGCAGAAAGACTTCGCATACAACCATCGGAGCGTCCTGCATCTCAAATCGGCAGCGTCGTGCCGAAAAGCTGGCTGCGATTTCACCCTCTTGAGCCAGAGTAAAAAGCGGGTGGTTGGGGCCAACTGTTGCGAATTCAAGTGCATTTCGAACCAGATCGACTCCGCACGAGAATAAAGTCAGGCCAAGCGAGTTACTGCCGCGGTTCAGAATTGGAAACCATGTCTCGCAGGCGCGGCGGCAGAAGCTTCGCGCCATCACCACGCGCTGCCCCCCAAGCGATAGCGCTACATGCCTGCTGGTAATTGCATCTCCCGGTCTAATACCCACCAGATGCGCCTCGTCAGGTGCCGCGATATCTTCTCCAAAGCGTAGAAGCGTGACTGTAAACTCATGTTTCGTTGCGATCAGGCGATCAGTCAGGGACCCTGGCTCCGTAAGCCATCCGAAGGTGCCGGGATGCTCTGGCGGTGGACGCTGGTTCCAGGTCAGGTTCCCAGGGTAAGAAGCAAGCATTCGGATCCTTTCTAGCCGCTTTCAAGGCGCGGTCTTGCCTGCCAGCTCTTCCAAGAAAAATCGGTGTCTTTCATATGCAAATCAGGCTTTTCGGACTGCCGATACACGCAGTTGCTACTCCCACCGAATACCATTTTCAGTGGCGCCTTCATCAAAGTGAGCATCAAGAACATCGCCCTCCACGTAGGTTATCTCGTGTGACGGGCTCCCCTGAATGTATCCACTCAGACAGCTATTCGTGTGCTTTGATGGCTGATAGTTGAGGTTATGGCAACGGGGGTGGGGGCATGCTCCCATCCCCGTTGACCTCCGATCTCGGCGGGGCTGAGCCCGCCTAGTTTCGAGTGCGGCCGGATGATGTTGTAGTCCTACCGCCAGGTGGGTGGCCAAGGGCGTGCTGCACAATCTGCTGCTACCGGCAGTGTTCTATCTGGCACTCTTCGCGCATCTTGGCGCCGTGACAAACCACCATTTCATCGAACGCCGGCCGCAGGACATCAGGCACATGCTGCGGTAGTCACCCTGCCCTACAGCAGCGCCGCAACGTCTCGCGACAGAGTTTCGGGTTTCGCCGTCGGCGCAAAGCGGGCGCGAACCAGGCCCGCCTTGTCCACGAGGAACTTGGTGAAATTCCACTTGATGCCGCTGCCCAGCAGCCCGCCCTTCTGCTGCTTCAGCCAGACGTAGAGCGGATGCGCGCGCGGCCCATTCACCTCGATCTTGGCGAATAGCGGAAACGTCACGCCAAAGCTCCGGTCGCAAAAGCTGGCGATCTCCTGGTCGGACCCCGGCTCCTGCCGGCCGAACTGGTCGCAGGGGAAGGCCAGCACAGAAAAGCCGCGCGGCGCGTATTCCGCGTGAAGCGCCTGCAGCCCCTTATACTGCGGCGTGAAGCCGCATTTGGACGCGACATTGACGATGAGAAGCGCCTGGCCGCGATAGGCTGCGAGGCTCTGTTCCTCGCCTGTGCCGAGTTTAGCCGTGAAGTCATGCAGCACCATTCAGCACTCCCTCCTGTGTTGGTTTGCGCGCGCTCGCCAGTACGTAGTCGAAGGCGCCGTACACCGTGCGTGCATCAAAGTTTAGCAGTAACCGATAAGGCAGCCGGCCAGCCAGCGGAAGCCTCGCGAACAGCGCGCGATCATGGCCCAGCGCGCGATGCCAGCCGGGGAAGACATGCTCCCCGATTGGTGTCACATCAACCGTCTCAAAGCCAGCCGCGCGCAATTTCGCCGTATAGGGCGCGCGCTGGTCAGCATTTGCCGCCGGCACTGCAAATTTCTGTGCGAATTGGGTCCAGGTGAAATCCTGCACCCGCTGGCGCCACCCATCGGGCTCGGGCGCGGCGCGAATCACATCGGCCAACACCAGTCGCCCGCCAGGCCGCAACACGCGAAAGGCCTCGGCCAGAAAATCCTCGCGGGTATGGAAATGGAAGGCGCATTCCACCGCGGCGACGATATCGCAGCACGCATCGGGCAGCGGCATGGCGGTGGCGGAGCCCTCAATCAGCGTAATGCGATCCGCCAACCGCCGCCGCCGCACACGCTGCCGCGCAAGGCGTACCTGCACCGGTGTCACGTTCAGCCCGGTGATGTGGCGTGGCGCGAAACGCTCCATCCACAGCATATCCTGGTCGGCAAAACCGAAGCCGACATCGACGACATCGTCATCCGGCCCCATCGCCGCCGCCTCCGCGACCAGCGTAGCCAAGGCTTCACATGCTTCGTCAATGGTCCGCGCGGTCTTCCAGTAGCCAAGGTTGAGGTAAAGCCCGTTTGCGGTGAAGGCGCGTGTCGCCAGCAAACCATAAAGATCGCGCGCCGCCAGGCGTTGGAAGGGCGTATATGCCCAGGCTGCTAGCCGGACCGCATCCCCGAGACTTGGCCGAGGGCGGGTTGCGCCAGGGTTGGTTTTTAACATCGGAGCTGCCTCTAAGTGATGTTCCAAATGGGTGATCAGTCCGGCACGGTCGCACGCGGCAGGCTAAGCGAAGGTATTACAACGCGTTACTCAGCGCGGAGGCGCGGGAGTTGCTTACCCGGGATGGTGCCAGAATCCAGCATCGGGGCTACGGCGGCCGGATAGATTTTCTCCGCCGCCGCCAGCTCGTTGATCGTGGCGAAATCGCCCGACTCGAGCGTCTGCCGCCACCTGCCGCCGCCTGTCGTGAGGGTCAGACTCAGGCGACGGCTAGTTTGTCAACGGTCTGCTAGTTCCGCCGGAAACGTGTGCTGAGGCGACGCATCAGGGCTAGGCCGAGCAAGAAGAGGCTCCCAAACACCACAACTAGGCTGAGAAGGCCAAGCGCGGCGTGCGACCAATTCACCGCGAGCCAAGTTAAGCCAGACCCCAATCCAAGCCCCGCCATGCCGCACCACATCGCCCATCCTAATTTTGGCGGAAAACTTTGCCGAGGTGGCACAGCCAGGGAGGAGGCATTGGGATGCGAGTCTATCATGAGCATTTACCTTGGACCGCGCAGTTCCCGAGCCCGCAACACTGGCTTCAGTACATGCGAATAACCGCAATATTCCGGCCCGGCTTGCGGCGGGACCCGGGAGGTTTCTGTCAGCTCTAAGGAGATGACCCCTGATCGCCGAACCGCAAGTCTTGCAACGTGTGAGCTGCTTAGGCACTCGTCCGCGAAACGCCCACGATGCCTAGCCAACGCGGCATACGATCGGGTAGGAGCCCGTCCTCCGTGTCGCCGATGCCGAAGTGCAGTACCGAGCCCGCAAAAAACAACGCCAGCGTGTTGGCGGGCGCGATCATTCGGCCCAGCCAGACAAGGCCAGCAAGGCCCGGGTGGCCATGCGGCTCGGCAAGCCAATAAGGAACTTCGTACCATGACGGACCCGGGTGGCATAGCTAGGCAGGGTCCGGGCAGACGCTGCCTAGCGCAGCACAGCGAAAATCGAGTTGCTTTCCGCGCAAAGGGTGCCATTTCCCATCGATGAAGATCGCTTTGGCTCTCCTACTCGTCGCCTTGCTTGGTGCAGGCTGGTATCTCTACACTCCCGACCAGCCCCGTGGCGCGCTGGAGCGCCGCTGGGCGCCGACACCGTCTCAGTTCATTCAGGTGGCCGGGGTGCGGCTCCACATCCGCGACACGGGGCCGCGCGACGGCCCGGCGGTGCTTCTGATCCATGGCTTCGGGTCCTCGCTGCACACGTGGGAGGCCTGGGCGTCGCTCCTGGAGAACCGGTTCCGCGTGGTTGCGCTCGACCTGCCTGGCTTCGGCCTAACCGGGCCCGACCCGACTGGCGACTACTCAGACGAGCGCAGCGTCGCAGTGCTTGTGGCGCTGCTAGACCGGCTCGGGATCGGCCAGGCGGCGGTGGTCGGCTCCTCCATGGGCGGGCGGATCGCCTGGCGTTTCGCTGCGGCCGAACCGGCGCGGGTCAGCAAGCTCGTGTTGATGGCGCCGGACGGGTTCGCGAGCTTCGGCCGCGAGTATGACCGCACGCCGGAGCGGCTGCCCTGGCTGATGCGCCTGCTGCCCTACACCGCGCCGAAGCCCCTTCTGGAAAGGACGATGCGGAACGCATATGCGGTGCCCGGCACACTGACCGATGCGGTGGTAGAGCGCTACCACGCCATGCTGCTGGCGCCCGGGGTGCGGCGTGCGATCCTCGACCGCGTGCTGCAGACGCGCCTTTTGCAGCCCGAACCGCTCCTGGCGACGATCCGCGCGCCAGTGCTGCTATTGTGGGGCGAGCGGGACAGCGCGGTGCCAGCCTCTCACGCTGCCGATTATGAGCGGGCGTTGCCCGATGCACGCACGATCATACTGCCTGGCATCGGCCACGTGCCGATGGAGGAGGCGCCGGAGGCCTCGGCACGGGCATTGCGGGCGTTCCTCGACTGAGAGACGTGCGGCTGAGCCTTTGAGCCCCAGGCGCGGTGCTTTGGTAAACTACCTCCACCTTGCCGCTCTCGTTTCGCGCTTGTTCAACCGGTATCGCGTCGCTTCGCCACACACGCTGGCCTGGCTGGCTCACATAAAGGACTATCCCGATGCGCAATGATCTCACGATCTACGACAAGGTCGCCGACCGTTGGTGGTCGGATGACCTGCGATGGGTTCGGACCCTGAAAAACCTCGTGCCCGGACGGCTCGGATGGTTCGACCGTTTCATAGACTGGCCGGAGAAGGATGTGCTCGACCTTGGTTGCGCGGGCGGCTTCATGGCCGAGGCCATGGCGACGCGGGGCGCCAATGTGACAGGTATTGACCCGGCCGCTGAGGCAATCGCCGCCGCTCGCAGTCACGCCCGCGCAAGCGGTCTTCGCATCGCCTATGATATTGGCGTGGGTGAGGAACTCCCCTACGCCGATGCCTCTTTCGATGCCGTGATCTGCGTTGACGTGCTGGAGCACGTCAGGGATCTCGGGCGAGTTCTGGCTGAGGTTGCCCGCGTGCTGCGCCCTGGCGGTCTGTTTCTTTTCGACACCATCAACCGCAACCCTATGGCACACTTCGTCACGATTACAGTCGCCGAAGACCTGCTGGGGCTGCTACCGTCTGGTACCCATGATCCCGCTATGTTCATCAAGCCGCAGGAGTTGCGCCGAGCGATGCACGCTGCGGGGCTGGTTCCGGGCCCAATGACCGGCCTTGGCCCGCGCGGTATCAACCGGCGCTTCGACTTTACCTTCGGCAAGCTGCCCTTCATGGCGATTTTGTATATGGGATTGTCGAGAAAACCTTCCATGACAACAGTTTAGGTCGATGTCGATCTTGGGTGCTGTGCCCATCATATCGTGCGGGTCTTCGGCACGACGTGCATACTGGGTGGAAGTTGCCCAGTTACCTTCTACGCTCATCAAAGGTTCATTTGATTTAGCTGTTCGCTGCCAGACAAATAGGGTATCGACAATATCTGGCTTGGTCTCGCGATGTCCGCCGAGGGTCCAACGGATGGAGTTATACTTATGCGACGGATAATTGTCTTTGCATGGAACTATATCTTTAATTCTGAGGTCAGCCCGCTACGTCATATTACTGATCTGTCAATGAGGCACTATGTGTTGCAGGCACTTGGCTTCATGTGGGCAGTCGCCAGCTTGTTGGCGATCGGTAGTTACACGCTGTTACCCGCCAGTATTATCGGGCACGTAGTATTGATATCGGCTGCGTTCATCACCGTAGCAACCTACACCACTGCTTCGTTGAAGCCGAGTTTCTTCAAGCATAACAATGGTCGTAGTCGCACTGGCGAGCATGAGTAGGAGCTAAGACAACCCCGCGCCGTAGCCGAAGGTTATCGACAATCTCGCCGACTCTCCAAGGCTCCAGCCTTGAGACCGTTCGCATCCCGGTACGCCTCATCCGCCAGATTTTCATCGCGAACTGGTCCTAAGCCCAAAAATGGCCTGTGTTTCTTTGAGGTTTTCAAAGGAATTTGCGAAGGCGACCGAACCTCGGAGACCCGGGAAAGGCCCAAAATCGGTCTCTGAAGCCCTTTTGTCTCTTTTCGACCGAACCTCGCCAAAATTGGTTCGGTTAAAGAAAACCACAATTTTTCAATAGCTTATGATTTTGGCGGCCTTGCCCGGTTCGTGACGGTTCTGTCGCCTGCCGAGAAGAAATGGGCCTCAACCCGAAGTAGGCGTAGGGGCGCGTGGTTCAGGGAAGCGGAAGGCCTAGGGAAGAACCCTGACGGCATTATGAGCTACTGCCGGTTAAAATGGCCAATTAGCGTGTATCAATTCCGCCAAGGCCGCATGTCCGGATAACCGCTTACTGCCCAGGCGCCGTCAACCAGCAGGGATGCGCCAGAGACGTAACTCGCGTCATCGCTTGCAAGAAAGAGCGCTGGCGCTGCGATCTCCTCCGGTTGCGCGGCGCGGCCTTGAGGGATCCGTTGCAGGAAGGCCGTGTGGATATCAGTATTGTCGAAATGTCGCTTGGTCAGCGGCGTTTGAACCAAGCCGGGGAGAATGGCGTTAACACGAATTCCACTTGGGGTGAGCTCCAAAGCGCCATTCTTGGTCAACATTTCAACCCCAGCCTTGGCCGCTGAATAGGCTGCGCCGGCATGCATCGGCACATGCGCGTTAAGTGATGCGATATTAACCATCGCCCCGTGCCCTTGCTTAAGCATGGCCTGTGCCGCGTGCTTCATCGCGAACATCACGCCCTTCAAACAAAGGTCGAGGGTGAAGTCCCAATCTGCCTCCACCATCCGCGCGATATATCCATGCCGATTGGCCCCCGCGACATGAAAGCTTGCATCCACGACCCCAAACTCATCCAACGCGGTGGAGAAAAGTGCGGCCAAATCATCTTCCCTGGTAACGTCCCCCAGCATGGCGATGCCATTGGGACCGAGTTCGCTTTGCAGCGTGGCTATCCGATCGGGATTGATATCATTCGCCACAACGCGTCCGCCTTCCGCGATGAAGCGTCGCGCGATCGCAAGTCCTATGCCCGATGCGCCACCGGTGATTACTGCGATCTTCCCGGTAAACCGTCCATTCTTCATGTTTCCTCCAGCATCGGTCAAGGTTGAGTGGCTGTCCACCCCAAACGGCTATCAACCGTTCTTCCAGAGCGCGGTGGCGAATAGCTTGGCTCAGATCAGACGGAGATCTCGGGTATGAAGGTGATCTGACAAGGGCATTTCAGCGGCGATGCCTCTTGTCATTCCAGACGCATACTCTCCCCATCATTACCCCACATTACGAATTCATCATGCTTGGCAGCCAGGTGATGATGCTGGGGAAGATCATGCATAAAGCCATTCCAAGGATCATGAGCAGCACAAAGGGAGTTTGTGATTTGTAGATATCCATCATCGTGATGCCGGGTGGCGCCACTGCCTTCATATAAAAAAGATTGAAGCCAAAAGGCGGCGTCAGATACGCCAGTTCCATATTGATCACGAAGATGATGGCGAACCAAAGCGGATCAAAGCCCAAAGACACAACGATCGGGAAGAAGATTGGCGCTGTCAAAAGCACAATGCCCGTAGGATCGAAAAACATCCCCATCACAAACAGGATGATGTTCATGACAATGATCACCGTCCAGGGATCGCCAACGCCCTTGATGAGTGTACTCACCAGAGAGGCCGCACCGGTTACGGCATAGAGCGAGGTAAAGGCAGAGGCTGCGAAGACAATCCAAATAACCATGGCGCTCAGGCGGAGCGTAATGAATAATGCCGAAGAAAAACTCTCACGGGTCAATGTGCGTTTCAGTGCCGCACTAAGAATCGCGCCGAGGGCGCCGATGGCCGAAGCCTCGCTTGGTGTCGCGATGCCGAAAAACATAGAGCCCATGACGGAAAAGATAAGCCCGATCGGCAGCAGAAGCGCCACCAGCAGACGCGATCTTTCGCGCAGTGGTAGCCGTGCCTCTACAGGCACAGCCGGCCCTATGTCCTTCTGAAAATGGGAACGTATCAGAATATAAGCTATGAAAAGACCGCTGAGGAGCAGACCTGGCAGGATGCCCGCTATGAACATCTGCCCTACCGACACGCGCGACGTAAGAGCAAGAACGATCATCAAGACACTTGGTGGAATAAGGATGCCAAGCGACCCGCCAGCCGAAATACACCCAATCGCGATCCGTTTGCTGTAGCCACGCTTCAACATGGAAGGCAGCGCGATAAGTCCCATGGATGTCGTGGCGGCGCCGCTAATTCCGACCATGGCTGCAAACATGGTGCAGATCAGCACAGTGCCAGCGGCAAGCCCCCCACGTAGCCCGCCCAACCAATGATACATTAATTCATACATATCCTCGGCAATGCCACATCGTTGCAGCATTGCACCCATGAATATGAACATGGGAACCGCAACAAGCAGGAACATATCCATGGCCATATAGGTTCGATTGGCCAGGATGGGCAGCGCGTGGGGCCCCCAGAGGATAATGATGAAAAAAGTCGCCACACCACCGATCGCAAAGACAAGTGGGACCCCTGCCATCAGAAGCAGGACCAGGCTGCCGAACAGGATAATCGTGAGCCATTCAGGGCCAAGAGAGAGCATGTTTAACCTCCAGCAGCGATTTTTTTGTTTTGTGCGGCGATTGTCATTTGGCGGTTACCCTACTGGCGCGGAGCCTGAGGAAAAGCCGGGGATGTGGGTTCGGACCGGAAAAACTTCCCGGCCGGTGACAGCCATGCCGATGTTTCGAATAAGCTGTGCCACCACCTGCATTAGGAAAAGGAAGCAACCAACCGGGAGAGTTGTCCGCAGCGGATAGTAGATGGGCTTCCAATGCGACATGGTGGTTTCGCCGATCTGCCAGGAATTGATGGTGATCTCCAGCGATACCCAGAACAACACGCCAAGGTAGAGAAATGCAAAAACACTGGTGAAGACATCAGTGATGGCGCGACCGCGAGGTGATAACTTCCCCCAAAAGATGTCTACATTAATGTGGCCACCTGTAAGGTATGTGTAGGCACCGCCGAGAACGATATAGGCGCCAAAGATGAAAAGGGAAATTTCGTACGCCCATTGGGAAGGCGAATTCAAAAAATACCTCATCACAATTTCCCAAACCATGATGAAGAGCATCGGACATATCAGAAACGCGACAATCCAGGCAAATTTGGCGTTGAGCCAATCCGTAAACCTAAGATAGGCTTCGATCACTTTCATGGCGTACCCCATTTTTCTGGAATTATTGCGGCAATTGCTATCAAGAAGCTTTGCTTGCGTTCCGAATCTTGGAAGCCAAGCGGCAGCAACAAGCTCAGCTTCATGTAAGTTTGACGGGGGCTAGGCTGCGCAATTACCTGACGCAGCCCAGCATCAGGGCTTAAGCCGGAAGACGCTTAGGTCCGTAGTAATCCTTGTAGACTTGGCGCGCCTCAGAATAGATATCAATGACCCTGTCGATGAACGGCATACGGCCCCGCATGCCAACAAAGCGATTCCAGCACCAGTCAGCAGCTTTGGTAAGTTCATCATCAGGGATCATCATGGTTTGCATCCCGCCATCAGCAAGTCTTTTGCGCCCTCGTACGTCAGTGGGAATCGTGAGCGCCGAAATCTCCAGGTTCATGACCCGAGCTGCTGATATCATCACCTCCTGCAGGTCAGCGGGCATGGAATTGAAGGTTCTTTGGTTCATGATCACTTCAGTAACGTCATAGGGTACGACTGAAGGGTTTATGTAGTATTTGCAGACCTCATGCATTTTCATGCCGGCCCATGCATCTGGTGAACCAAAGGCAGCCGCATCAAGTATTCGGGTTTGGATCGCCGTATACACTTCGCCACCCGGGACTGTGACAATGGAGGCACCATTATGGACAAGCCAGTCGGCCCAAATCCCGAAGGCACGTACCTTCATGCCCCTGAAGTCGGCATACTTCGCTACAGGTCGCGTTGAAACCATAGCGCCCCATTCATCTGAGCAAACATAAGTCAGGTGCGCGATATTGTGTGGCCTATAGGCTTCCTGAAAGACTTCCTTGATGCCCATATATTGGTAAATGAGCTCGTAAAATTCGAGGTTTGTGAATGGGAAGAAAGGTACCGCCCAAAGATATTCCGCTACCGGCACGATGCCGCGATGGTAGATGGGCGCGGTCACGGCGATGTCAGCAACACCAGACCCAACACCGCGGAATGTCTCTCCAATACCTAGGAGTACTTCAGCATTGAAGTTCGTCACTTCAATGCGACCGCCTGACATTCTATTGACCCGTTCAACAAAAAGCCTGGCTGATCGATCCTGGGATTCAATGCCAATACCCGTGAAGTTACTTTGTAGCTTCAGCCGCCAAGTCCGGTTTTGTGCGTTGGCGATTGTAGGGGCCGCGAGAACCGCAGAACCAGCAGCACCGATCGCTGCCGTTTTCAGGTAGCTGCGCCGGTTAACTGTCGATGGCTCGTTGATGGCTTTGGCAGCAGCCACGTCAACAGATTCATGCTTGGACATTGTTTCCCTCTTCGCGTTGAATTTTTTTGTCTTAAAGCGCGTTGGAGTAACGCTGTTAAATCGCCAGAAGGTTTGTCAATAGTGATTTTACGCTTGGGTCCAAAGATCGTCATTTTCCCGGATTTTGAGTGACCCATCGCCGCGAGGAAGAATTCGTCAGTGAACACACTGCTCATAGCGGGGACGAATCTCACCCGAACACCCGCCCCATCTGCTCTCCCCAAGGCAGTTTCGCCACCTCGACCATCTCATTGATCGAAATCGCCGGCGGCCGCCGCTTCACCACCAGCGCCTCCAGCACCTCGGGCGCCAGATAGGCCAGCCGGATCATCCGCCCGATAAACCGCTCGGAGACCCCTTCCTTCCCTTCATCCGAAGCGCCCTGTGATGGCGAGCACGGGTCAGCTACCGGCGCCATGATCAAGAATGAGCCAAGCGAAGATGGCTCAGTCAAGTGCGGTGCGTCCATGCGCAACAGTTTCCGGTCGCCACTGATCGCTGCCGCGCTCGCCACGGGCGTCTTTCTCGCCTGGCAGACGTCTGGCGCGCTGCTGATGATCTTCGGCGGATTACTCCTCGCGGCTCTTCTCGATGCCGCGACGCGCGGGCTTCTGCACATTCTTCCACTGGGTCGTGGTGCCTGCTTCGCCATCGTCTGCACAATCTTCGCGGGCCTAACACTGGTTGGTATCGCCTGGGGCGGATACACAATCGTCCAGGAATGGGACGAATTGCACCGCGTCCTTACAACCCAGCTGAAGAATATCGGGAATCGGCTCGCGGATATGGGGGTTCAGACACCCGGTCCGAACGGCGGGCGCATTACCGACGAGCAGATTGCAAGCATACTCTTGCCCGATCCTGCCGGGCTTTTTGGTCGTGCGCGATCAGCGCTTGGCACCGCGGGCGATGCCCTCCTCACGCTCTTTATCGGCTTCTTTGTCGGTCTTAATCCTTCCGCCTATCGAAATGGGCTGGAGAGTCTCCTACCGCGTGAGCGCCGCCACCTTGTGCTCGAAATTGTGGATGATATGGCAGATACGCTCCAGCGGTGGCTTGTCGGTCAAGTCGTCACGATCATCGTGGTTGCCCTTTCGATCGCGCTGGCGCTGATGGCTTTGGGTACGCCTGGTGCGCTGGTTCTCGGCTTGATGGCGGGTGTCTTAAACTTCATCCCTTATCTGGGCGCCTTTGTCGGCGCCGTTCCAATCGCGATTGCGGCCTCCTCGCAGGGGGGTACGATGGTTGCCTGGGTGATCGCGATCTACCTCCTTATCCAGATCATCGAAGGATACGTTCTCACGCCACTCATTCAGCGACGCACGGTCCATATCCAACCCGCCCACGCGCTTGGTATGCAAATGCTGATGGGAACGCTGTTCGGCGCCATCGGGATCGCCCTGGCTGCGCCGCTTCAGGCGGTGCTGCGCGTGGCGATCATGCGCTTTTCGGGGAGTAAAGCGGACCAAGCTTAAGCATCACCGGGACAAACCTCATGCGCGGCGGAAAATTGCTCTGCTCCCTGAAATCTGGCTTCGGTTGCGTGGCTGAGCCCCTATGGACGCTTGGGCCTTGAAAGCGCATCGAAACTGAGCGTAGAATTTGGTGGGCAATAATTGCGCCAATGGACAAATCCAGCCGGCCATTCAACCATGGGTTGAATTTATCTGGATCAGGAATTGATCCCAGATTGAAGATTTGGAAGACAATAAAGCTGTAATATAAAAAAATACATGGTGGGCCATAAACGCAGCTTGTCGAACTCATTTTTGCCCGGTAAAGAAAGAACTAACGACATTTCGGAGTGTCGGTTACACGTTCGGAAAGCTTTTTGCGCGATAGACCTTCCTTCTCTAATGCCGCGCCTTTGGGCGCTGCTTTGAATGAAGCTTGGCTGTTCGCGCGACAAGGCCGTCGGGCGTGAGATAGCCCAGCTCCGCAAATTTAAGGAGTCTGAAGATGAGTGGTGTGACCGTCAGCCTGACCAATACCGCCGGCGATACGTTTCCGGGGGGCGCAAACCTCATCAATTCAGGCAATGACTCGATCCTCGGCAATATAGGCGCGGATAGCATTGATGGCGGGGTCGGCAATGACACGCTGGATGGTGCGGCGGGCGATGACACGATTGTCGCGGGCGCCGGCAGTGATTCGGTCCAAGGCGGGCTTGGGAATGACTCGCTGCTGGGCGACGGCGGAAATCTCACTGATAGCCTATCGTATCATGCGGCGAGCGGTG
>CAMCZJ010000058.1 GCA_945886995.1 Asaia bogorensis | reverse complement strand
GCATCCCAAGCAGCCGGCCCCTCAAAACTCCACCAATCGTCGGCAGGGGAAACACATTAGCCAATAAACATCAGCTAGTCAAGCCCAAAAAACAACCAAACAACAGCGTGAACGGGCTTCTAGTACCATCAACAAAACACGTCAAGCGGCCATCCAATGCCGAAACCAGGTGGCAAAGCGCGGCACCCCGACCTCAATCGGTGTCTTCGGCTCAAACCCGCACAGCGCCTGGACAGCGCCGATATCAGCGAAGGTTTCCGCCACATCCGTCATGGGGCGCGGCGCTTCCTGGATGACTGCCTTGCGGCCAAGACTTTCCTCAAGCACCGCCACAAAGCGCCGAACTTCCACGCTACGGTGGTTGCCGATGTTCAATAACCGCGGCGTTCCGGCAACAGGCGGGCGATCCAATGCCCCCAAAACACCTGACACAATATCTTCAACAAAGGTAAAGTCACGCTTCAGCCGGCCACCTTCGTACAATGTGATCGGCCTTTCTGCGAGAATCGCTTCTGCGAAAAGCCACGGCGCCATATCCGGACGTCCCCACGGACCATAAACCGTGAAAAACCGCAGTCCGGTCTGTGGCAGACCGAAAAGGTGACCATAGGCTTCGCTGATTAGTTCATCAGCGCGCTTGGTTGCCGCATAAAGCGAGATAGGGTGATCAACACGATCATCTTCGCGATACGGTAAATTCTTGTTGCCACCATAGACAGATGAGGAGCTGGCATAAACAAAATGCTCAAGCCTAGGGAGGGTTCTTGCGGCCTCCAACATCACGAGATGCCCCATCACATTCGCTTCAATGTAGCTGTAGGGATCAACCAGTGAATGCCGCACACCGGGCTGCGCTGCCAGATGAATAATGCTTGTGATATCATCATGCCGGCTGAATAAGGCGGAAACCGCTGAACGATCGGCGATATTGTCCTCGACAAAAAGGAAACTAGCCTTGCCCAAAAGCCGATCGCGCCTGGCGCGCTTCAGGCGCAAATCATAATAGGGTGTCAGACTATCAAGGCCGATCACTCTTTCACCGCGCGCAAGCAAAGCCTCGGCAACGTGCATGCCAATAAAACCCGCGGCACCAGTCACAAGAATGGTCATGACTCAATCAGCCGATCTTCAAGTAACTCAAGGATAGCATGGCCTAACGAGATATGCGCTTCTTGCACACGCGCAGTTTCGTTGCTCGGCACAATCAGAGCAACATCGCAAAGGGCTGCCGCCCCCCCGCCATCGCCACCCAGAAATCCAATGGTACCAATACCCATGCCGCGCGCGACCTGCAGCGCCTTGATAACATTTGGGGAGCGACCAGAGGTGGTGATGCCAACAAGTACATCCCCCTGCCGCCCCAGCCCAGAAAGCGGCCTCGCGAAAACATTCTCGAAGCCATAATCATTCCCGCCCGCTGTCAACGCAGCAGGATCAAGCGTGAGTGCGATGGCGGGCCAGGAGGGCCGCTCAACCCGCGACCTAAGACGCACCAATAATTCTGTCGCCAGATGCTGCGCATCTGCGGCACTTCCGCCATTACCGCAGAAAAAAAGCTTCCCGCCACCACGCAGCGCCGCTTCGCATAAATCAATTGCTTGAATGACCAATGGCGCCATCTCCGTCGCCAAATGGCGGCGAAGAATGATGCCATCTTCCATCATCACATTGAAACGTTCTTGTTCTTTCATGAACGGCTCCAAGCCTGCACACCCAATC
Source organism: Asaia bogorensis (assembly GCA_945886995.1). Lineage (GTDB taxonomy): Bacteria > Pseudomonadota > Alphaproteobacteria > Acetobacterales > Acetobacteraceae > Neoroseomonas > Neoroseomonas bogorensis_A. Next base: position 13,353 of record CAMCZJ010000058.1, on the reverse strand, counting down.
AGAGACGGGACAAGGCGCAAATCCGCACCCGGTGAATTCGGACATAAGCCTTCGGCAGCCAAAGGCCAAGCTGCATCCGCCAAGGCCTTCACCGGCGCTGCCGCAGAAACTACGGTGAGTGGCAGCGGATGACGCTATGCGCTTCTGATGCCCGGCGGAGCCTTCAGGGGATGTTTGGTTTATGCCGCTCCAATTCCGCAAGGCGTGCGCGCAGATTGGCTAATTCAGCCCTTAGCGCCGCTATCTGGTCTCCTACTGGGTCATCTTCAGTATTGCTAAGTCCATATCCAAGCCATGGATCGGCGCAGCTCGTCCCCGCAGGTGGGCGTGCCGGAATCCCAACAACCGTACATTCAGGCGGCACATCGCGGGTCACCACGGCATTTGCGCCAATACGAGCCCCCTGGCCGATTGTAATAGGACCCAGAACCTGCGCTCCTGCCCCGATGGAGACGCCCGCTTCAATCGTCGGGTGCCGTTTACCAGGGCTGCCGGAAAGCCCGCCCAAAGTCACGCCATGATAAATCAGCACATTATCGGCAATTTCCGCGGTTTCGCCGATCACCACGCCCATCCCATGGTCAATGAAAAGCCGACGGCCAATCTGCGCCCCGGGATGGATTTCAATGCCCGTCAAGAAACGGCTGAGATGCGAAACCACCCGCCCCGCGCCGCGCCAGCCGCGCCGCCAAAGCCAATTCGCAAGCCGGTGCCAAAGCACCGCATGAAGCCCAGCGTAACAGAAAATCGTCTCAAACCAGGAAGGCCGGGCGGGATCGCGCGCGCGAATACTGCGACCAATTTCAACAAGCTCCATGACCACAGGGCTACCTCACGCAAGCCAAGGCGGTATGGGCAGGCCGCGTTCGCGCAGGAATTCCGGATTGAACAGCTTGGATTGGTAGCGCGCGCCGCCATCGCACAGAATGGTCACCACACGATGCCCTGGGCCCAGTTTACGCGCCACCTTGATGGCGGCGGCAACATTCAAGCCGGCCGAACCACCAAGGCAAATGCCTTCCTGCACCAGCAAGTCGAATACCTGCGTGAGCGCTTCCTCATCCGTAACTTGCACCGCGTCATCAATCAGGGCTCGGTCGTCCACCAGATTACCCGGCACGCGTGCGGCCTGGCCAATGCCCTCAGTGATCGAAGATCCCTCGGGCTTCAACTCTCCGGTCTTGACCCAGGAATAGAGTGAACTCCCCATCGGGTCAGCCAGGACTATGCGCGTTGTCGGCCCGCGCGCCTTCAAGGCACGCGCAATGCCGGCAAGTGTACCGCCCGTGCCGCAGGAACAGGTGAAGGCATCAATCTGCCCGCCGGTCTGGTCCCAGATCTCAGGCCCGGTGGTTGCCTCATGCACCGCGCGATTGGCTAGGTTGTCGAATTGATTGGCGTAAACCGCCCCTAATTCCTCAGCCAAACGGCGGCTGAAATGCACATAATTGCCAGGGTCGGAGAAAGGTTTGGCTGGCACCAGGCGGAGATCAGCGCCGATCATACGCAGAAAATCGAGCTTTTCGCGACTTTGCGTCTCTGGCACCACAATGATGCTGCGATAGCCGCGCGCATTGGCAACCAGCGTGATGCCGATACCCGTATTGCCTGCTGTGCCTTCCACAATCGTGCCGGGTTGGCCGGGCGTGAGCGCGCCGCGCGCTTCGGCGTCCGCAATAATGCCAAGCCCAGCGCGATCCTTCACCGAACCGCCCGGGTTCATGAATTCCGCCTTGCCCAGGATCTCGCAGCCGGTCATTTCACTGGCGCGCTTAAGGCGTATCAATGGTGTTTTGCCGATGGCACCGGCCAGACCATCCACGATGTTATGCATGCCCACCATTGAAATCACCGCGCCCTTTGCTTGACTATTGGCACACCATGCTGGCCCGGACCGAAAAGCGGCACAAGCTTCGGAAAATTCTTATCTTTTTGTCGCAATTGGGAAATGGCACTACTCTCAAGTGCCGTAAACACGAAAGGTATTGGCCTGCGCTAATCAGGTGAGGCGGGGTCAGGCTGCCTCACTGCGCGCCTTGCGAGATCGCCTGTAAAAATGCCGCGCAACGAAAAATGCCAAGGCGGAAAGCGCAATACCAGCGATGGCCCAGCCTAACCTCTCCGGCCCGATCAGGGAGCCTAGAAACCAGCCCGCTGCCACAAAGCTGGCAGCCCACAGACCTGCGGCGATGAAATTCAGTACCGCGAAGCGCGCCCAATTCAGCCCGGCCAGACCGCAAGCTGCCGAGGCCACGTTACGAATCCCGTACAGAAACCGGAAACTCAGAATGAACCAAGTGCCATAGCGGTGCAGCAAATCATTGACCCGGGCCACTTTTTGATCGGCACCCTTGATTCGTCGCACAATGCGGGGACCAAAGCGTCGCCCCAGGGTGAACCAGGTCTGATCCCCCAGAAAGGAGCCAAACCAGACCGAGAAGAACAGCCACCAGGGGTCCACCGCACCAGTGGCTGCGCCCAGGGCCGCCGCGGCCAAGACAAATGTTTCCCCTTCAAAGAACGCCCAAACAAACGCCCCCAGATAGGCGTAGTGCCCCCAAGAGTCCCAGATTTCAGCCAAGACACCACCCCCGGATATTGGCTATAAACTGGCCCCGAATGGATAAAAGGGGAAGGGCTACCCAAATTTTGTTTTGGCCCATAGGGACGCAACCCCCACGCCCGCTTGGATAAGGAAGTCTCGTGTCGCAAATACCGGAAAACGCCGATGGGCCTATGTTCGATGCCTTCGGCCGCCCACCCGTTCCCGATCTGGTGGTGCCAAGGGCCATTTTGCCCTTCCATCTGGATGAAAGGCCGGTGCGCGGCCGGCTCGTACGCTTGGGACCGCTGGCTGATGCCCTGCTTCGACGGCATGACTATCAACCCGAGGTCGCGAGACTCACAGGTGAGGCGATGGCGCTGACCGCAGGGCTGGCCGCTGCGCTGAAGTTCGAGGGTTCCTTCAGCCTGCAGGCCAAAGGTGATGGCCCGCTTTCCATGCTGCTGGCCGATTGCAGCCATGCCGGCGCGCTGCGTGGCTACGCCAAGTTGAATGAGGAAAGGTTCGCGGGGCTGGCTGCGCCTTCCGCTGCCGCGCTTCTTGGCAAGGGGTATCTGGCCTTCACCTGCGACCAGGGGCCCGACATGGATCGCTACCAGGGCATTGTAGCCATTGAAGGCGAGACGCTGACCGACATGACCGGTGAGTATTTCCGCAATTCAGAACAGCTTGATACCTTTTTGAAGCTGGCTTGCGAAGAAACACCGGCCGGCTGGCGCGCTTCCGCGCTGTTGCTGGAACGCGTGGCAGGCGCCGGCTGGCTTGATCAGCAAATGGACCAAGCCGAGCAGCTGGAAGCCTGGCAAACCGCGACCATCTTGGCGCGTACCATCAGCACGCAGGAATTGCTGGATGATACCCTGTCGGGTGAACAGGTGCTGCATCGCCTGTTCCACGCTGAGGGGCTACGGCTGGATCGCCCGAAGCCGCTTTCCTATGGTTGCCGCTGTTCGCGCGACCGTTTGCTGAATGTCTTGGGCGGTTTCAGCGCCGATGATCTGGACCACATGGCCGATGAGGGAACCATCACCATGACCTGCGAATTCTGCAATTTCGATTTTCAATTTGATCGCGGCACCCTTCCGGTGCGCAACGCTGGAAATTGACCATGGCATTGCTGACGAAACGCCGCGCCTTCCTGGCACTTCCCTTCCTCGCCGCCTGTGCAAATGAACAGCCGGCGGGGCCATTCGTGCCGCCAGGGCCGCCGAGCTATGGGCATCTGACTCCGCTGCGCCTTAAGGTGGGAGCGCTGGAAATGCAGGAAGCGGGCAGCGGGACAGCCTTCCTTGTGGAACAGCCAGCGCCCCTTCTTCCCGCGGATGTAATCTTGCGCATGGCGCAGGAACGGCTGAGCGCAGCAGGTGGCCCTGGCAAGGCGCGTTTCCTGATCCAGACCGCAAGCCTTACCCGGGAAGGCGGCGCATCAGGGGGTGTTTTCAGCCCAGCAACCGAGACTTTCCGCTGCGTCATGCGCTGCCGGGTGGAGATTATCTCCTCCGAAGATGCCATCCTCGCCAGTGCCACTGCCGAGGCCACGCGCACGGTTACCGGGCCGGTGCGCGATGCCGGGGAAAGGGCAGCTTTGGCGGAACGCGTGGTTAAACTGGCTGGGCAGGATTTGAATATCGAATTCGAATATCAGCTGCGCCGGCATTTGCGTAACTGGCTCCAATTGGTGGCGGGTGCGGGCGAAACCCTGCCGCAGCCGGTTGAACGCGAATCCTTGCCGCCTTCGTGAAATTTCTAGCGAAAGAAAGAAGCCGCATGACAGACCACCCCCTGATGCAGGAAATCGCACCCATCCTGCCGGAGCTGATCGCGATCAGAAAAGACATCCACGCCCATCCGGAATTGGGCATGGAGGAAACGCGCACCGCCGCGCTGGTTGCGGCACGGCTGCGCAGCCTTGGTATTGAAACCGTAGAAGGTGTTGGCCGCATGGGCGTGGTTGGTACGCTGCGCGGCAAGCGCCCAGGGCAAGGGGCGATTGGGCTGCGCGCCGATATGGATGCGCTGGCGCTGACAGAGGCGACCGATCTTCCCTATGCCTCAAAGAATGCAGGCAAGATGCATGCTTGCGGGCATGATGGGCATACCACCATGCTGCTGGGGGCGGCGCAAATCCTGGCGCAGAATCGGGATTTCGCCGGCACAGTGCATTTCATTTTCCAGCCCGCCGAGGAAGGCCGCGGCGGCGCGCAAGCCATGCTGGATGACGGACTTTTTGTCCGTTTCCCCTGCGATGCGGTCTATGGAATGCACAATATGCCGGGGCTGCCGCTTGGCCATTTCGCGCTTTGCGACGGCCCCATGATGGCCGGTTCCGGGCGCTGGAAAGTGCAGTTTCGCGGCACGGGCGGCCATGGCGGCAATTCACCCCATTTGGCGAGTGACATCACCATCGCGCAGGCAAATTTCATCACCGCGCTGCAAAGCATTGTCAGCCGCAATGCGCCAGCGCTTGAAAGCGTGGTGATCAGTGTAGGCCACATCTCTGGCGGGTCTGTGGATGCGCTGAATGTGATGCCGTCAGAAATTCTGGTTGGCGGCACCATGCGTGCCTTCAACCCAACCATGCAGAAACTGCTTGAAGACCGCATGCGTGAAGTGGCGGAACTCACCGCCCGCATGCAGGGCGCGAGTGCTGAGGTAACGCTGTGGTGGGGTGCGGCGCCGCTCATCAATCATGCGCGTGAGACCGCGATCATGGCGGATACCGCACGCGAATTGGTGGGCGCTGGTGCGGTAGATGACAAGATGACCCCCGTGACGGGCGGTGAGGATTTCGCCTTCATGCTGCGCGCCAAGCCGGGCGCCTTTATCTTCATGGGCAATGGCACCGCGCCGGATGGCAAGGCCCATGCGCTACACACGCCGCTTTATGATTTCAATGATGCAGCCCTGCCCCATGGCGTCGCGTTCTGGGTCAATCTGGTGCGGCGGGAAATGAACAGCGTAGAATGATGATTGAAGGGCGGCGCCTTGAGTAAAGCACCGCCCTTTTCAGGCTACTTCACCTCAACCCCATAGACATCCCGCGCCGCATGGACAGTGATCAGCCCATCCGCCACATCGCGCTTCACCAATTCCGGATCGCGCGCCTTGGGATCACCCATGCCGCCACCGCCAGGCAGTTTCAGCAATAGGCGCCGGCCTTTCGGGATGACCTGAAAGCCTTTGGTGCGCAGCACGGTGCCGTTCGGGTCATTCAGCCCGACCCAGCCGCCAGCACCTTCCGCGCCACCATCGCGACCCTTGGGTGGATTGGCGACGCGATCGAAGATTGCATTCACGGCGAATTCCGCATCGCCCTTGGCGCCGATTTCCATGATTTGGCCAAAGCCGCCACGTGTCTTGCCAGCGCCTGCGGAATCCGGGCGAAGTTCCTTCTTCCAGAAGATCACGGGCGCCACGTTTTCAGTCGCTTCCACCGGCATGGTGCGCACGCCAGATGGAAAGGCCGTGCCATCCAGCCCATCCTTAGCTGGCCGCGCGCCCGTGCCGCCGGAATTGAAGGTAATGATTTCAAAATCATCCACCTCAGCCTGCTGGCCCGAGACCTGAGAACCACCACGCAGCGGCGGATTCCAAAGCGCCGATGACCCTTCCGCATTCACGCGGTCTGGCACGGCCTGATGCAGGCACCCCATCATCAGATCCGGGATCAATTGCCCGATCACGTGGCGCACGCTGACAGGATAAGGGCGCGGCGCATTCAGGATGGAACCTTCTGGGATTTCCATCTCAAACGGCGCCAGGCTCGCCCAATTATTCGGTACTTCAGGGGCGACAACACATTTGATGCCGAAGCAGGAATAGGCACGGCAATAGGCGGGCGGCACATTGATGCCGCGGCCGGAAAGCCCAGAAGTGCCGGCATAATCCACGACAATGCGATCCGCATGGATGGTCATGGCCGCCTTCAGTGTCACCGGCGCCTCATACCCATCCGATTTGATATCGGAACGGAAAGTGCCACGCGGCAGCTTGGCGATCTCAATCAAGGTGGCGCGGCGGCTGGCTTCAAAGATGTATTCCGCGAGGTCATCAAGACTATCCATCGCGAACTCGTTCATCATTTCAACAAGTCGCTTGGATCCCGCATCATTACAGGCGCAGAGCGAATAGATATCGCCTTCCAATTCCACCGGCGTGCGCGATCCCGCGCGGATGAAATCGAAAAACGTCTCATTCGGCGCACCGGCATCGAAGCATTTCACGATCGGGATATAGAGCCCTTCTTCGAAAACGCTACGCCCTTCTGGCCCCATGCCAAGGCCGCCGATATCAATGATATGCGCGGTATTGGCGAAAAGTCCGACAATCTTGCCGCCGCGAAACGCAGGTGAGACCACAGTCAGGTCATGCAAATGCCCAGTCGCAAGCCAAGGGTCATTGGTGATGTAGTGATCCCCGGGCTTCATGCTGGCGGCGGGGAATTTCGCCAGAAAGTGGCCAACCGATTCCGCCATGGAATTCACATGGCCAGGCGTGCCGGTCACGGCCTGGGCCAGCATGCGCCCTTGCAGATCGAAGACGCCCGCTGAAAGATCGCCCGCTTCGCGCACCGTGGTGCTGAAGGCAGTGCGGATCATGGTTTGCGCCTGTTCTTCGACTACCGCGATCAGGCGATTCCATTGGATCTGGCGTTGGATTGTCGCCAGCGCGCCGGTTTCCTTCATCGTGCAGCCTCCTGCGTCAGATCGAGATATCCAAGCCCATCCATGCGGCAAACCCAGCCCGGGCCAATCAAGGTGCTGGTTTCCGCTTCCGAGATGATGGCGGGGCCGGCAACAGTGGCGCCGGGCCGCATCGCATCGCGATCATAAACCTGCCATTCGGCCACTTCGCCGGTTGCGGTATCGCGCACCATTTGCACGCGGATCGGGCTTGGCGCCGGCGCATTCGCCACCGCACCCGCCGGTTCCACATGCGCTTCAACGGTGCGGACCGTGACGGCGAAGGACAGGATTTCAACATCCGAACCTGGCACCGGGCGGTCATAGAAACGACTATACTCCGCATCATACAGCGCGCGAATTTCACGCACATCCTGTTGGGTCAAGGCGCGCGGCGGGATCGGCACGGCGATTTCATGCCCCTGCCCGACATAGCGCATATAGGCGATGCGCGTTTCCTCGATCGGCGCACCAAAGGCGCCTTCCGCCACCACGCCCGCCGCTTCGTGCGACATGGCGGCCAGCAGGCCATTCACCGCCGCGATGTCAAAGCTGCCGAAGCGCTGATAGAGCGACTTCACCACCTCATAAGCGACCGGCGCGCGGAGGAAGCCAATCGCGCTACCGACGCCCGCGCCAGAGGGCACTAGAATGCGCTTCACGCCAATTTTCTCCGCCACGCGATAACCATGCACGGGGCCGCCGCCGCCAAAGGCAATCACCACGCGGCCTTCGTAATTCTTGGCACTTTCAATGGCATGCACGCGCGCGGCATTGGCCATATTCTCATCCACCATCTCAACCACGCCAAGCGCTGCCATATCTGCGGAAAGTGCGAGCTTGCCGCCCACATGTTCAGCCAACGCCTTGCGAGAATGATCCGGATACAAACGCAGCGCACCACCCGCGAAAAGTTCCGGATCGTAGCGGCCAAGAGCAAGATTCGCGTCCGTTACCGCCGGATGCGTGCCGCCACGCCCGTAGCAGGCGGGGCCGGGATCAGCGCCGGCGCTCTCGGGGCCCACCTGAATGCGCCCCATGCTGTCCACCTGCGCGATGGAACCGCCACCCGCGCCGATTTCCACCATTTCAATCACAGGAATGCGCAGCGGCAGACCAGAACCCTTCTTGAAGCGCCCAACCCGCGCGACTTCGAATGTGCGCGATGCCTGCGGGCGGAAATCATCAATCAGGCAGACCTTGGCCGTGGTGCCGCCCATATCGAAGGACAGCACCTTATCGAAGCCACGCTGCCGCGCGACAAAGGCCGAGAATATCGCGCCCCCCGCTGGCCCGCTTTCCACCAGGCGGATTGGGAAACGCGCCGCGGTATCAATGGTGGTGAGACCACCGCCCGACAGCATCAAATAAAGCGGGCAAGCAAGCCCTGCTTCACGCAACCCCAATTCCAATTGCTTCAAATAGCGCGCCATCAAGGGCTGCACATAGGCATTGGCGACGGTGGTTGAAAAACGCTCCCATTCGCGCATTTCCGGTGAGACTTCGGAGGAAAGTGAGACCGGCAATTCCGGCCAGGCTTCCCGCACAATCTCAGCCGCGCGACGTTCATGGGTGGGGTTCACAAAGCCATGGATGAAACCGATCGCCAGGCTTTCAATACCCTCGGCGCGCAGGAAGGGGATATGCGCGCGCACCGCGGCCTCATCCAAGGCCAGTAGCACCTTGCCGGTATTATCAAGGCGCTCCGGCACCGGCAGGCGCCAGCGGCGCGGCACAAGCGGCTTGGCCAATTCGATGTTTAGATCATATTGGTCATAACGCGCTTCATTCGCCAGCGCCAAAACATCACGAAAGCCATCGGTGGTGATCAAGGCGGTTTTGGCACCCTTGCGTTCAATCACCGCATTGGTGGCAAGCGTGGTACCATGGATCACCAGCGCCAAATCGGTGGGCTTCATGGCGGCCTTGGCCAGCACCTGCTGCACGCCTTCCAGCACGCCCTTTTCCGGCGCGGCGGGCGTGGTCAGGACCTTGGCGGTCCAGCGCTGACCATCCTTTTCGATGGCAAGGTCCGTGAAGGTGCCGCCGATATCAACGGCGAGCCGCGCATTATTGTGTGCTGATGTGCTCATTGCCCCATCTCCGCCGCCCAACGGGTGACCACGGCGCAAGCGGCCGCAAAATCTTCCATGCGCATAGCTTCCTTCGGATTATGACTGCCATTCTGATTGCGAACGAAAAGCATCGCCGCCGGCACGCCCGCTTCGGCAAAGGCCGCCGCATCATGCCCCGCACCCGATGCCATATGCCGATAGCGAATACCAAGCGCCTTGGCCGCGCTTTCAATGCCCGACCGCACGCCCTCATCCATCGGCGCGGAGAGGCTCCCCGTTTCCGGGCCAAGATCAAACCGCACACCACGGCGCGCTTCAATCTCGGCAATGATCCGCCCCATGGCGTCGAAAAGCAGATCGCGCGACGCCGGTTCAACGCTGCGAATATCAAGCTGAAAACGCGCCTCGCCCGCGATTTTCGTGAAGCCCGCTTCTTCAGTGGTGGCCATGGTGCAGAAGGTACAAACCATGGCGTGGCCCAGCGCTTCAAGCCGGCACCATTCCTCATCCAACCGATGCACAAGCTCCGCCAGGGCCACCGCCGCATCGCGCCGATAGCGCCGCGCGGTCGCACCCGAATGATTATATTCGCCCAGCACACGCGCAGCACGCAGCCGCCGCGATCCGGGGATGCCGGTCACAATGCCAATGGGCAGGCCTTCGGAATCAAGGCTCGGCCCTTGTTCAATATGCACTTCCAAGAAGGCCGCGGTGTTATCGGGGCCGAGCAGATGCTCTCCGCGCGCCACCGCATCAGGATCAAAGCCTTCTTCGCGCATATGTTCGGCCAAACTCCGGCCACTATCGGTGCGCTTCACTTGCAGGATTTCAGGTGCCAGCAAACCAAGTGCTGCCTTGCTGCCGGGATAGGAAGTTGGAAACCATTGCCCCGCTTCCTCGGCGCGAATGGCCATCACCGTCATGTCGCGGGCGGGCTGGAAGCCAGCGCGCTTCATGCCGGCCACCGCCGCAAGCCCCGCCAGAACACCGGCGGCGCCATCGAAATTGCCGCCCTCACGCACGGAATCGAGATGGCTGCCCATGATGATCTGCTTCGCCGCACGATCCGTCCCGGGCAGGGTCATGTATAGATTGCCCGCGACATCATTGCGGCATTCAAGGCCAAGTTCTTCGGCAGCTTCGCGCACCAATTGATGCGCGATGCGCTCACCGCGCCCATAGGCTTCGCGCGTGACACCCTCGCCATCACGTGTGGCGTCGCGCAGCGCGTCAAACAACCGCGCCGCGAGCGCCATGTCAGGATTCAGGTTGGGCAGCATGCGCGGGCTTACAGCATGCTCCGCACACGTCCGCCATCCACACGGATCATGGAAGCGGTGATGTAGGCGCCGGTCTCACCCGCCAAAAACGCGCCCATCGGCCCATATTCGGCTGGCATGCCAATGCGGCCAGCGGGAATTTCCTTGGCAGTCTGGGCCAGGATTTCATCTTCCGAAACGCCCGTTTGCTTCGCGCGAATGGCCGTATTGGTGGTGATGCGATCGGTCAGGATGCTGCCCGGCGCCAGCACATTCATGGTCACGCCATCGGCGGCGACTTCAGCGGCAAGCGTCTTCAGCCAACCCCAGATCGAAGCGCGCAAAGTATTGGAAAGGGCGAGTGTCGGAATCGGGTGCTGCATGCCCGTGCTGCCCACCACAATCACCCGGCCCCATTTTTGCGCGCGCATCGCCGGCATCAGGCGATTGGTGATGCGAATGGGGGAGACCACAATATTCTGGAACCACTTGACCAGATCTTCTTCCTTCATCTGGGAAGCGGTGCAAACCGGCGGCCCGCCATGGTTCAGCACCAGGATATCCACGCCCCCCATGGCGGCTACCGCGGCATCGGCCAGCTTATCCATCTCCGCCCCACTCGAGACATCCGCCGGAATGCCATAGGCGGCCTGGGCGCCCAGCGCCTTCAATTCCGCCGCCACCTTATCAAGGCTTGCCTGTTCGCGCCCGCTTACGGTCACAATGGCGCCCTCGGCCGCGATGGCATCCGCAATGGACCGCCCGAGCCCCTTGGAACCGCCCATGACCAAGGCCCGCTTGCCCTTCAAACCCAAATCCATGACCCGTCTCTCCACGAAAGAATGAGGCACCGACCCTGCCCCCTCACCCGCCCTCTGGCAAGACGGGCCAAGCCGGGCCATGGTGCGGCCACATCAGACCAGCGGAGCGAAACCCCTCATGGCCAAGCCAGTCATTCTCGTCACCCGGAAATTGCCGGAGGCCATTGAGGCGCGGCTCGCCGAAGTCTTCGACGCCAGGCTGAACCCCGAGGACGCACTTTGGGGCCGCGACGGCGCTGAGATCGCCGCCCGCGCCAAGGCCTGTGGTGCGGCTGGCATCCTCTGCGCCGCTGGCGATGCGATGAACGCCGCCGCCATCAATGCCTTGCCGGAAAGCGTGAAGGTGATTTCAACTTTCAGCGTCGGCTTTGACCATATCGCCATTGATGCGCCGCGCGGGCGTGGCATTGCCGTGACGAATACGCCCGAAGTGCTTTCCTTCGCGACCGCCGAATGCGCCTTCACCCTGATGCTGATGGCCGCCCGCCGCGCCGGAGAAGGTGAGCGCATGGTCCGCGCCGGGCAGTGGGAGGGTTGGGCGCCAACGCAGCTCATGGGTGTCACGCTACAAGGTAAGAAGCTTGGTGTGCTGGGCTTTGGCCGCATTGGCCGCGAATTGGCCGCCATGGCGCGCGGCGTGCAGATGGAAATCCATTACCGCGACATGCAGCGCCTGCCGGCGGAAATCGAACAGGGTGCCATTTTCCACGAAACCGATGCCGGCTTCCTGGCCACGATTGACGTGCTTTCCATGCATGTCCCAGGCGGCGAGGGCACGCGCAAATGGCTGAACCCTGAACGTCTGGCGCAGATGAAAAAGGGCGCCATTGTCATCAATTCCGGCCGCGGTCCTTCCGTGGATGATGAAGCGCTGATCGCAGCGCTGAGATCCGGCCATATCCGCGCTGCCGGGCTTGATGTCTATGATGGCGAACCCCGCGTGCATCCTGGCTATATGGCGCTTGAGAATGTCGCGCTGCTGCCGCATCTCGGTTCCGCTACCATCGAAACGCGCCATGCCATGGGCATGCGCTGCATTGAAAACCTCGCCGCTGTGCTGATCCAGGGCATTTCGCCCCCGCATCGCGTCGTCTGATCTTTCGCTCTCAACACCAAGGAAGCACCCCATGAATTTCGATTTCGCGAAAATCCCCTTTGACCAGGCCTATAAGCTGGTGGTGTCCACCGTGGTGCCGCGCCCGGTGGCCTGGGTGGTGACGAAGGACCAGGATGGCGTTGTGAATGCCGCGCCCTATTCCTTCTTCAACGCCTTCTCCGACAATCCCGTGGTGGTGGGCTTTGGCTGCGGGCCGCGCGCACCTGGGGCGCTGAAGGATACGGTCGCGAATATCGAAGCGACGGGGCAATTCGTCGTGAATATGGTCTCCGCTGATCTGGCCGAGAAAATGAACATCACCGCGGTGGATTTCCCGCCCGGTGTCAGCGAAATCACCGAAGCGGGGCTTTCTACCGCGCCGTCCACCAAGGTTGCCGTGCCGCGCATTGCAGAAAGCCCGGTCGCGCTGGAATGCGAGATTTTCCAGTTTGTGCCTGCGGGCCGGCACATCATTGTGCTCGGCAAGGTGGTTGGCATGTATGTGCAGGATGATTGCGTGATGGATTTGGCGAAATACTACATTGATACGCCGAAGCTTGACCTGGTTGGGCGCATGCATGGGCGCGGCTGGTATGCGCGCACCACGGACCGTATCGAAATCCCCCGTATTGACCTTGATGAATGGGAAGCCAGCAAGAAGAAGGGCTGAGGTGATGCGGGCGCCGAAGCTGGATATGATACCGCGTCGTCTCGCTTTGGCGCTGCCCTTGCTGCCTTGGGCAGCGCAGGCGCAGGCACCCGCTTGGCCGTCCCGCCCCATGAGGCTGATTGTGCCTTTCGCGCCGGGTGGCACCACGGATGTTGTTGGCCGGCTGGCGGCGGAGAAACTCGGCCCC